>NZ_JBBCZC010000057.1:0-17893 GCF_037144575.1 Sporosarcina sp. USHLN248 | reverse complement strand
TGTCATTGCCCCACACTTAGGGCATTTGTGAGGCTGCCTCGGAAGCGAAACGTAAAGTGCGGTCCGCTCCCCAACCTCCTCTATCTTTTCAATGTTTACACCTTTTAATCCCGGAATATTCATGATAGAATTCATGTGCACGTGTCACCTTTCGTTTACTTGTTTCTCGACAATTCAAGTATAAAAGAAATGGTGGCAACGTGCTTTTTTTGTTAAATTTGTATGAATACTCCAACAAATATTATAGAACCGAAAATAGAGGTTCGGATAACAAATATAAATTACGGGGGTTATTATACTTTAAGAGTATAAAAGATGGCTCTGTGAAGTTATTCTCCACAGAGCCATTCTTGTGAAAGTATTCGGAACCGTATCGGAAAGTCGATTCACTTTGAAGTGTTTTACGAAAACCACTAATTACTTTATAGTAATAGGAAGTACGATCTCTTTCCCATCAACAGCGTAAGATCCAAGACCAGTAATAGTGTCTCCAACAATTACTTTGTCAGTGCCTTTGACTTTGATAGTAACTGTTTTCTTATCAGCAGAAACAGTTGCTTCAGATTGTATAGCTGTAACTGAAGAACCACCCTTAAATGTCAAGTCACCAAAATCAATTGTTGTAAGAGCATCAGAGAATGTTAATACTAGAGTAGCATCTACTGGATCAACAGTTGCAGTAGCACCTTTCAATTCAATAGATTTACCAAGTAAAACTTCAGCTGAATCATCAGCAGCAAATCCTGTTAATGTTACTGATAGTGCGCCTTTATTGAAAGCTTCAATCGCATCTACAACATTTTCAAAAGTTGCTGCATCAGTAAGTGTTGCTTCATTAGTGACTTCATCAATAGAAACTGGAAGGAAGACTGTCAATACTTTGTCTTTATATTCAGTTTTCACGTCAGTACTTTCTACTGTGTTTTTAACAAATTTAATTGTCACATCATTATAAGCTGTTGCACCTGTAGCAGTTTCAACTTCTAACTTATTGTCTCCATCTACAAATGAACCTGTTGCTTTCTCTCCAACTTTGCCTTCAGAACCAGCTGTGTATTTAGCGTCTACACGTACTTCTACGTCAATTGCTTTTGCCAAAGAAGCTGGTGTGAAAGTATTACCTGCTTGTAGCTCTAAAAAGATTGCATCGACAACATCATTTTTCCCATCAGCTGTTAGGCTATTAAATACAGCGGAAGTTTCAAGAGCTTTTCTCAAAGCTTCTTTAGTAGTTGCTGCATTTACCATATCAACTAAAGATGATTCTGTTCCTGTTAAAGAAACGATTTCGAAGATGACTTTATCGTCAATAACTTTGTAAGTAACTTTGGCTTTCTTCTCATTCGCTTTAATTAGCGTTTCGAATTCTGCTAAAGTAAGACCTACACCATTTGTATTGTAGAATGAAGCATCTTTGTATGATACAGCGCTCTTACCAACAAATGTAAGAGTTCTCTTATCAGTATTGATTGTATCAACAATTCCTGTATGAAGCTTACCTACAGATTTTGAAGAAACAAACTTCGCTTCAACAGTGTCACTTCCAAGGTTAATTGGACGCAAGTTTTTACCTGATACTGGATTTGCAGTACCATTTGCAACTACTTTTACTGATCCAGAAAGGTCAGATGTTGTTTTCCCATCACCTGTCTCAATAGTAATAGTTGGTTCTGCGTTTTTAATTGTTTTTGTTGTAAAGCTGCGGTTTGAAGAAACAACTGTTTTATCACCGTCTACAGTAACGACAATGTCGTTTTCTCCATTGTTGAATACTGTAAATGTTGCTGCGATATTTTCATAGTCTTCCGTAAGTTCCATTGTCTTGCCGCTTTGGTTAGCTGCTGTAAATTTAAAGACAGCAGTATCTCTACCATCAAACTCAGGTTTATTAGTACGTGGAACCTTGCCTGTTTCATCGTATGCAGTTACTGTACCTTTTGTAAGTTTCGGTTCTGCAAAGTAAGTGATTGGAGCGATTTTGTATGGTTCGCCTTCGTCAAACTTACCTTCTTTAGCGTTAGAAGAGTTAATATCAATCCAAGCAATTGGAGTAGCATAGTCTTTGTTATCAGTGCTCACGATAGTGAAAGTAGCTTCACCTTTAGAGTTTGTTTTAACAGTGATTTGGTTATCGTTGCGTGTTGTAACGATTGGGTTACCATTGTCGTCTTCGTCTTTAACGAATAGAGCAGATGTATTTGTGTGAAGGTTGCGATCAAGATCTTCATTGAATGCAATGTTAACTAACTCGTTCGCAGCAACTTTACCATCTTTATTTTTTACAACGACTTTGTACTCACGACCATTTTTATATCCTGTAGCTGCTTCTTCTCCACCCTCACGAGTCACATCGATTGTGTAAACTTGTTGCAGTGCTGAGAATGTTACTTTTTCAGCTTTTGCTTGAAGTTTGCTTGGCTCGTAAGTAGTAGCCTTTACATAGTCTCTATCTTCGTTGTCGATGAAAACAACTGGAGTTACAGCGGTGTTAGAACCAGAAACTGTGAATACTGCTTCACCTTTGCTGTCTGTAGTTACAGGTGCAACAACTGGATTTTCGTTGCTCAACAATTGACGTGGGTTTTCACCATTAACTGTAGCTTTAGATGTTTTGTCAATGTTTACGTTAATGTTTTCTTCAAAAGTTACGAAGAAGCGTTGGTTTGCAACTGGTTTACCAGTTTTAGGGTCAAGATAAGTCAATTTATAAGTTTTATCTTCACCATTGTTCAGAGTGTTTCCTTTATCTTCGCTTGCTTTGTCAGCAGGTGAGATTGTCAGGATGTTATCAACACCCCAGAATACGAATGCATGGCTACGTACTGTTGGAGCACCAGTTGGATAAGCCGTTACTTGGTCAGTACCTGCAGCATATTGTGTATAAGAGAATGTTGCAATACCATCTGCATTTGTTACTGCTTCAAATACTTGGTCTTTGTTAAGTGTATTATTTGTATCAGCTTTTACGTTGAACGTTACAGGAATACCTTCTTGTTTTACACCTACATCAGCAGAAATGATCGCTTGCTGACCTGTTTTTCCTTGTACAGATTGAGTTGTGATATCAATCTTAGAAGGCACTACAGCTGAAACGCCTTTGAATTTACCGATTTCTTTGCTGTTAAGAGATACAGTATATTCTTTTCCGCCTTCTTGAACTGCAGTTGTCAATACAACTGTTTTGTTGTCAGTTTGTTTCACTGCTGCGTTAGAAACAGTCAAACCTTCGATTGTGAAGTTCAAAGAGTTGATGTTTTCAACTGCATCTTTGAATGTTACTTCAACAGTTGTAGCGTTAACAGCCTTTAACATTGTAACTTAATACTTTATTTGCCCAACTGCTTCTTTTAACTCATCTTGCTGTACATGCAAATAAATTGAAGTTGTTTTTAGGCTGGTGTGCCCTAACAGTTTTTGTATAATAACGATGTTTGTATTTTGCTTTGCTAAATAGCTTGCAAAAGAATGCCTCAGTGTATGGCTCGTAATATGTTTTCGAATGCCGGCTTTTTGGGAGGCATTACGCAGTATTTGGTTCAAGTATTGTGTGCTAACAGTACCAGAACGTTTAAGGGCAAAGAAATATGGTGAATTTGTGGTCGGGCGATGGTATTGAAGATAACTCACTAATTCATCAGAAAGGGTAAGGTGTAACGGAATTGTTCGGTGTTTCCCTCCTTTTCCGTTAATAACTTTTAATGAATGCTCTTGAAAGTCGATATCTTCAAGTTTTAATTTTTTGCATTCACTTACTCTTATGCCTGTATAGGCCATAGTTAATGCAAAATAATATAGGGTAGGATGATCAATTGAATTTAGTATCTTGCGAAGTTCTTGGTGCGTAAGGTAATTCATTTCTTTCTCGACTACTTTCATCCGCTCAGTTTCCTCTACGGGATCTTCCAATATTAACTTTTTTCTTTTCATACATCTAAAAAACATTTTTAACGTGTTTAACTTTCGATTAACAGTAGCAGGGGAGCATTTTTTCTCACCGACTAAGAAATGCATGAACTCCTCGATATGTTGGTCTGATATGTCATTAATATATATAGGGGTTGTTACAGTTTGGGAAATATATTTGGCAAATTGTCTACTATCAATCTTATATCCTCGTATAGTTTCCTCGCTTAATCCTCTTAATGAAGCCCAGCTATCAAAAATGGCTAAGGCTTCATCCAATTCTAAAGGTTTATTCTGTTCTTTCATTCTACAAGTCTCCAATCTATTAGAGTTTGTTTATAGTATGGGCAACTAAATCCAAAACAAACGTATAGAAATGATGTTAATAGAAGCATAGTGTAGGTATTATGAATGAATATAGTATCGTGCATATATTGAATATAGTATAATGGACTCAATGGAATTAGGGGGGTCTTAAGCATGAAACCAAATAAGCTACTTCTATCACTATCAGCTTTCATATTAGCCACGCCCGCAATAGTTATTTCTCCTTCTGCAGGGGCAGCGGAATCTGCACATTCTTACAACAAGATGTTTAAAGATGTATCCAGTAGCCATCCGTATTATGATATTATTCATACTATGGTTGAACAAAATGTTATTTCTGGCTACGAAGATGGTACATTTAGACCGAATGAGACGATTACACGAAAGCAAGCAGCAACTTTGATTAATCGAGCGGTGGATGTAACAAAAACACTTTCTTATCTTCATAAAATAGGCGAAGGGAAAGAATTAATTGAGCCGAAAGACGTCTCAATTAAAAGTCCAAGTTATCTCGACATAAAAGCTGTGTTAAATGCAGGTATTATGGAGCTTGATAAAAATGGTAACTTTAATCCAAATGAAGCATTAACCCGGGGAGGGATGGCTAAAGCTTTAGTATACGCCTTTGATCTAATTGCCCACCAACTGCAAAAAACATTTAAAGATGTCTCCAATACATATAGTGTTTATGCTGACGTACTGTATGTAAATCATATCACCACTGGATATGAGGACGGTACGTTTAGGGAAAATAATGAACTTACACGAGCCCATTTTGCTTTATTTATGTATAGAGCTATAAACGTAGAAGATTATTGGACAGCGGAAGAAGCTGAATTATATAAAATGTTAAATGAGGAAAGAAGATTGCAGGCGGAAGGTCGTTTGACAGTCAATTGAGTAAGTGCTCAAGCCTGTTATTAGTTAACGAGAATAGATGAAACTTCAATATCCCATTTTTAAATCTGACCTGAAATGTGAACAAGTGAATTCTATATTTCTGTAGATGAATTATAGACAAACGAAAAACCTCATGAAAGAGTGACGAACAAGGGTGATTCCTAATGATTGAAAAAGATACAAGTGAAGAACTGATTAAGCGGCATTATGAAAGTAAATTGCCAGAGCTGAAGTTACTAAAAATAATTAAATCTCCTCGTGGCATACACGCTTACTTCGGTCAGAGAAAAGGTTTTCCAATTCGTGAAATGGAGGATCTATTTGAGAAGCATAGTGGGCCGATTTTTTCTTTCTGTCAAACGGAACAAGGAAAACGTTTCTTGTATTTTGATCCGTTAAATAGGGAGACGGTCATTCTATCTGAAATAAGAAAGCAACTTAATGCCATTCGGGAAGCAGATAGATTGGCGAAGGAAAAGATAGAATTAAAGGCGTTATATGCGGCTGAAGAGGCTGAGAGACTGCAACAGATAGAGTTCGAGAAAAGAAGGAGATTAAACGAAGAACGTGCTCGAGAAAATAAAATGCGTATGGAGCAAGAGCGCGCGGAAAGAGATAAGCGTTACAGAATGGCGAAGGAAGAGGCGCTCCGCCTTCATCGAAAGCAAAATAGAGGGTTTCTATCATTTTTATTTAAGCAAGATCCTTTTCGGGAAACACATTGCTACAGATGTAAAACTTATTTATTTTCCAGCACACATCCTATATGTCCAATTTGCAAGTGGCTCATATGCAACTGCTGTGCTTGTGGTTGCGACTTTATGAAAGGTTAGGAATAAGAATGACTGTGCACTATTTTAGTATTATTTTTAAAGTTAAATAATAAACGCAAATGAGTCTTTCGATTGAAAATGTCGCAAAATATTTTGTTTCATTATGAACTTAAGATAAATAGTCCATAAATTCATAGAATAGGTTGGAAATGTTTAATTACTGAATGGCTGTTTGTGAGGAGGAAAGAAGTGAAGGTAAAAGATATTAAAGATAACATATTTAACGAATCAGATGAAAACTTGATTAAATTTATTAGGAAAGAATTTATAGAAGTGAGATCAAAAAATCCACATAAGTATATGAACAACTTGGATAGTTTAAGAAAGATTGATACAGTTACTAGAACTACTGCTATTGCAAGGATGAAGGTGTTGCAGGAAGTAAACGATATGTCGAAGAGTGTTGCTATGCTTACTGCTTTTGTGGTGGCAATTTCAGCTGCATATTTCTTACTTGTAGAAAACATGCTTGGACAGGGCTTAGCTGCATCCCTTATTTATTTTGTTTTGCTTTGTGCTTTATTTATTATGATTTCTATGAAGATTGGAAGTAATATTGGAAAAAGGGGGACAGCCGTATACTTTCAAGAGCTATTAGAAAAGATAGTATAGTTGGGAATATATCTGAGTAGGTTCCACGAAACATATTACACGAGAAAATGTTAAAAAAACTCATATAATAGTAAAGCAGGAGTATGGAAAAAGATGGTGTACTTGGTTCACAATAACATATGGAAGGATAAAATGGCTAATTGAGGAATATAAATGTAAATGAGTTTATAAAGATATATAGAAGTGTTGATGGAGTGATTGGCTGGATTAATAGAATTAAAAAGTTGGATAGATCGATAAATATCTTAATGATCTTAGCAGCTTTTTTAGGAATTATGGCTATACTTTCTAGTGTTTTTTTTTTTACTATCCTTACAATTGTTTTTACTGCAATTTATCTTATACTCAGTGCTGGTATAGGACTTAGGATTAATCACCTATTGAAGAAAAAGTTTAATGACGTTCATTATCTTGGAAATAAAAAAAGGGAAGAGTATATAAATAAGGTTATTGAAAATCTTAATTTTGATTTGAGGATCGAAAAGGACAGAAATATTATTGAGGATTTTCTAAATTTCCATAGAGAAAAAGAAATGAACAAAAGAACATTTATGTCATTGTTAAAACCTGGATTGGCGTGGATAATTTTTATTTTTCCTGTTGTCTTTCCACTAATAATAGATGCAACTCAAATTGAAAAAGTAGTGTTTTCAATTGTATTGTTTTCAATTTATATTATAGGTTTTTCGTTGATAATACAGGGAGTCATGTTGGAAGTTAATAATTACTCAAAATACAGTATCATTACTGGAATTCTTGAACTGATCAATGATCTGAAAATAAGAAATTTACATAAAGAAATTATGTGTAATAAAGTAAAAGAATTACTCAAAGACAGGAAATTTGAAAGCCTTACAACGGATCTACTGTCAGAGGCAGGGTTTGAAAATGTGAATAACATGAATCCTTATATTCCAGTATTATATTCGATAAGTGAAGACATTGATATAGAAATGTTACAGCAGATAATAAATAGAAATAATTAGCCTAATAAAAAAATTTGATCACATTTCTTTAGAAAATCATATATGAATATCCTTTGTGATAGGATAGATGTCATAGTTAGCTAATACTATATAAATAAATGGAATAGGAACGTGCAAAAATTTTGAAGAAATGGATCTTCGGAATTTGTATTTTGCCAGTCAAACTATAAAGGGACAGTAACCGTTTGCCAGTAGAGTTCTTTTGCATCAACAGCTCGAATTGCTATAGAACAACTGTTTCCAGCTTGCGATTAAAAATTAATCATTATGAAGTCAAACAGTTACGTCAATAACAAGCTTCCCTCCCACGAAAAAACCGTGGAGGGAGGCTTGTTTTATTTTCTTTTAATTGTCCCCTAAATCTCTTTCAGCCAAAGCTTCGATAAAGTCATTTAGTTTTTCTCGTTCATATTCGGAAAGCTTTCTAGCGTTTTCAACTAAGCGTAATAAATCAGGGGTTAGGTCCATTTGGTCTCCAAAAAATTCTCCAAGGGTGATGTTAAGGGCGTCACATATTGTTTTAAGTTTGTCCAAGGAGGGGAGATGACGGCCTCTTTCAATATCGCTTAAGTAAGGTTGTGATATGTAAGCTTCCTTGGCCAATTGGGTCACGCTCAATTGTTGCATTTCTCTTAAATTCCGTATTCGATTTCCTACATTCATAAGTGATCACCTTCTTTCATTATATAGGCTCTTTTCATATGGTTGGTTGATTATTTTGAAACTTTAATCGTAAATAACTATAAATATATTGACTTTATAGTTATTTACGATATATGATGATATCAGTATTTAAATTATTCAGAAATGTGAGCTGGTGTTTATAAGAAATGAAATTGAATTCACTAAAGTATTAAAGCAAAAGGAGTGGAATGAATTGAGGGAAAGACTTAAGTCGGATTTATCTGAGAAGGTTATTGAGTATTTATTTGAACCGTCCATTTTAGCTGAGAGGGAGAGATCCTTTTCGAATATGATGAATGTCAATCAGGCTCATTTATCAATGCTTTTGGCAGAAGGGATTGTGGAGGAGGAAACTGGGGAGAAGATCAAAAAGGGCTTAGATGAAATAGTAGCAGAAGGGAAACGTGCATTATATATTGATCCAAAGTTGGAAGACTTGTATTTCAATATTGAAAAAAGGTTGATCGAGAAGGTTGGGGCTGAAGCGGGTGGTCAGCTGCATACTGGCAGAAGTCGAAATGATTTATATACAACCGTGCTACGAATGAATACGAGGGATTCACTCTTGATAATTATGGAATTGGTCCTCCAAACAAGGCATGTCATTCTTCAAGTCGCGAAAGAAAATACATCAACTGTCATATCGGGGTATACACATATGCAGCCAGCAGAACCAATAACATTGGGACATTACTTTTCGGCATTAGGACAAGCGTTCGAAAGAGATTCCCATAGACTCGTCAACGCTTTTCAGATGACAAATTGTTCGCCACTTGGATCTGGGGCAATGGCAGGTACGACTTTTCCGATCAATCGAGAGACAACTGCCAAACAACTTGGCTTTTGCGGGGTGCTCGATAACTCATTGGATGGGATTGCGTCGCGTGACTATTTATTAGAATCACTGTCGGCTATGAATATCCTCATGAATCATACGAATCGAATTGCTCAAGATCTTTACATTTGGTCAACGGATGAATTTGGAACGGTCGCGGTGGGGGACTCGGTAGCCGCGAGCAGCAGTATTATGCCTCAAAAAAAGAACCCGATTACGTTTGAACATATGAAAGCGAAATCATCGCATGTTTTAGGGGCATATGTATCCGCAACGGGTTGTTTGAGTAATATTTCATATGGCCATTGTAGGGATTTATCGGAAAGTGCGACGTACTTATGGGAGGCGTTCAAGGAAGTTGAAGCTTCTCTAAATCTACTCAATGAAACTGTTCAAACATTATCTTTTAATGAAGCTCTTATGCTTGAAAGAGCTGTTCTGAATTTCACAACGGTAACTGAGTTGGCAAATGTCATTGTGAGGGAAGAGAAAATTTCTTTTCGGCAAGCCCATCATATTGTAGGAAATGTAGTCAACTATATGCTGGAACATCGCATTCCGCTTACTGAATTGAGCTCCGAATTGATAGAAGAGATTGCGTACAATGTCCTTGGTCAAAAGATAGCTTTACGTACGGATAAAATCGAAAGCGCTTTAAATCCGATCTTGAACGTTAAGTCGAAAAATTCGAAGGGCGGACCTGCTCCAGAAGAAGTGAAAAAACAGATAGGTAAATTAGAAATAAAGTTAAAGAAAGATGAACGGTTTTACGATCAATTGAAAGCGGCAATTATGCGCTCCAAAGCAGAGCTGGACGAGGCATTGGTATAAGGATAATGGAGGGGAAATTAACATGTTGCTCAATAAATACATTAAGGTGATTTTGTTTGGGTGTTTGATTATTTTTATTCTTTCGGCATGTTCGGATGTTAGTGGGGAAGGAGATGCCGGTACAAATGGATCGGATAGTCATAAGTTGCTATTAGGAACTTCCAGCCAGGGGGGAACCTACTATGTGTGGGGTGGGGGATGGGCCGATATTATGGCAAAGTCGATTACAGATGTAGATATAGCAGTCGAAGTTACCGGGGGTCCTAACTCGAATATGCAGTTGATTCAAAGTGGAGATATGGAAATCGGCTTCGTGACAGCTTGGTTAGGTGGGGAAGGGTACAACGGAGTTGGATGGACGAATCAGAAGCATGACAAAATCCGAAGTTTGTTTGCTATGTATCCGAGTGTCATGCATATGTATGCGTTAAAAGGAAAAGGCATTGAAAGCATCCATGATTTTAATGGAAAGCATGTCAGTACTGGAGCACCGGGAAGTACTAGCGCTGAAGCTGGAACCGCACTTTTGGATGCACTGGATATTAAACCGAAAAAAATTAGTGGATTGCCAACAAGTACCTCTGTTGATGGTTTACGAGATGGAACAATTGACGCAGGCTTTGCAGTCACTGGAGTTCCGGGTCCATTTATGATGGATCTTGAGACATCCCATGAAGTCCAGCATATCGGGCTATCAAATAAAGATATGGAAACGTTGTTGGAAAAGTATCCGTATTGGAATGAAATGGTGATCCCGAAAGGAACCTATAAACATCAGGATGAAGATACAAAATTAGTAGCTTTTTGGAATTTAGCGATTGCTTCATCCGATTTATCCGAAGACCTCGTCTATGACTTAGTGAAAGCGACTTTTGAAAAAAACAAAGAACTGCAATCCGTGGATCCTACAGCGAAAGATACAATTGCGGAGAACATTAAATATTCAACGGTTCCATTGCATCCGGGAGCCTTGAAATATTATCGCGAAGTAGGAATTGAGATTCCAGATGAACTAATACCGCCTGAGTCCAAGTAGAAAGGGGGAAAGGGAGAATGGCGAATCAAGTGGAAACACCAAAAACAGATGTGGTGGAAAATAAGAAAAATCGAACGTTGACTGGCGTGCAGCTCACTCTCTTCACTTCGATAGCTGTATTCATGTCGCTATTCCATATTTACGTTTTAGGGTTCAGCCCGGTTACTCCGTGGGTTCTTTACACGATTCACTTAGGGCTTGGCGCGGTCTTGATCTTGATGAACTATCCAATGCGGAAGTCGAAGATCAATCAAGGAATAACAGTGATCGACTGGATACTAATTGCTGCTGTGACGTTTGCAAGTGGTTATCTCATCATTGAGATGGACGAGCTTGTATATAGAGTAGGGGTTGCTCCTACACAAATGGATTTAGTTGTGAGTGTGATTTTGATCGGTGTTGTTTTGGAAGTTACACGTAGAACTACTGGCTTAGTGCTACCGATTTTAGCATTGCTCTTTATTCTCTACGCCAATTTAGGGGAGTTTGTTCCAGGTTTCATGGGTCATCGGGGATACGATTGGGATCGCATTTTAAGCTATCTAAACAGCTTAGACGCAATATTTAGCGTTCCAATCGGTGCATCGGCAAGCTTTGTGTTCCTATTCATCTTATTCGGCTCCTTCTTGGGCGGAACGGGTGGAAGTCAATTTTTTATCAACTTTGCAATTGGCGCGACTGGAGCAAGGAGGGGAGGACCCGCAAAAGCCGCGGTCCTTTCCAGTTCCTTATTTGGATCGGTTTCGGGAAATTCAGTTGCTAATGTTGTCTCAACAGGTGTTTTTACAATTCCATTGATGAAAAAGATTGGGTATCCTTCACGCTATGCGGGGGCTGTAGAAGCTGTTGCCTCTACGGGAGGACAGATCATGCCGCCCATTTTAGGATCGGCTGCATTTATTATGGCTCAACTGGTCGGTGTACCCTATTTAAACATTGTTGCTGCATCTGTCATCCCGGCACTTTTGTATTTCATTACAGTATTCGTAATGATCGATTTGCAAGCAGCGAAGTTAGGGTTAAAAGGGATGCCCAAATCAACGCTGCCTAATCTCAAAGAAGTTATGAAAAATGAAGGTCATTTATTCATCCCGCTATTGGTGCTGATTTTTGTAATGACTGTATTGAAAGCAAGCCCTATTAAAGCGGCGATATGGGCGATCGCTTCGACAATTATCGTATCCTCTTTTAAAAAGCAGACAAGATTGAACTTGAAAAAATTTATTGTTTGCTTGGCGGACGGTGCTAAATCTGCACTTGGAATGATTGCGGCTTGTGCTACCGCGGGCTTGATCATTGGTGTTTTGAACTTAACTGGAGCCGGCTTGAAATTTGCTTCTGTCATCATCTCATTTTCCGGTGGAAGTTTGGCGCTTGCATTGATTTTAACAATGTGTGCGACGGTTATTTTAGGAATGGGCTTACCGACAACAGCTGCCTATTTGATAACGGCTGCAGTCGTGGCGCCAGCCCTTGTTCAAATGGGGGTACCAATGTTGGCGGCTCATATGTTTGTGTTTTACTTTGCATGTTTATCCGCATTTACTCCACCAGTTGCATTGGCTGCATTTGCTGCAGCAGGTATTGCGGACGCTAAACCGATGCAAGTGGCAATGACAGCTGTTCGAATCGGGATCGTTGCATTTATCATTCCGTTCGTATTTGTCTATGGGCCAGCTATCTTGCTTATTGGTTCGACGGGTGAAATCATTTTAGCTACCATAAGCGCATTGCTTGGCGCGGTGGCCTTGGCATCAGCCGTTGAAGGTTGGTTTTTAAGGATGAAAGCAAATGTTGTCATACGAGGCTTGCTCTTAACTTCTGCATTATTGTTAATCGTCCCAGGAATAGCGAGTGACGCTATTGGAGTTGTCCTAGTGCTCATCTCGGCAAGTTATCAGCTGATTACGAAAACAAAAAAGGAAACGATCGTAGCATAGGGGAGGAGAAGGATTCATGAAGTTTACAATCATCGGAGCTGGCAATGGTGGGCAAAGCATGGCAGCCCATTTGAAAATAATGAAACAACAAGTTGTGCTATATGACATTCAAGAGAATTTGATCCAACAAATTAACGACAGGGGACATATTACCGTTGAAGGGGTTATAGAAGGAAGTGTACCGATTAAAGCAACGACAGATGTAGCCGATGCACTAAAGGAAACGGATGTCATAATGGTTACAACGACAGGCCCGGCTCATAAAAGTGTAGCAAAGTCGATTGCCCCTTACTTGAAAGATGGCCAACTCATTATGATTTTACCAGGCTACTGGGGTGCGCTGGAATTTAGAAAAACATTCAAACAGTTGGGGATACAAAAAAATGTCTACGTAGCAGAAACAGAGTCTTTAATTTACACGTGCAGATCAATTCACCCCGGACATGTACGAATTCGTAAAATAAAAGATTCATTGGAGTTTGCATCATTACCGGCAAGCGACTCTCCAATTGTTAAAGATATACTGAAGGACATTTATCCGCAGTTGAAAATCGCATCGAATGTGCTCATTACAACGATGAATAACTGTAACCCGATTTTTCATGTCCCGATTACACTTATGAATGCGGGACGAATTGAATCGGAAGGGGATTTTTACTTCTATCCCGACGGCGCTACGCCTTCCGTTGTAAATGTTATGGAACAATTAGAACGGGAACGGCTGGAAATCGGAAAGAAACTAAAGATTAACTTATCCACCTGTTTGGATTTGCTGAATCGCTTTTATGATGTGAAGGAGGCAAACTTATATGATGCGATTCAAAGCAACCCTGCCTACAGGACAGGAAAAGCACCAACCACTTTACGATACCGTTATATTTATGAAGATATTCCTTATGGCTTGATTCCAATGGTGAGTCTTGGAGAGAAATTAGGTGTCGATATGGCATGCAGCAACTTGCTGGTTGACTTGGCCTCGATTGCAATGAAAGAGGATCTACGCAAGCGCGGACTAACACTCTTGGATTTAGGAATTGATGAGATGTCGAAGGAAGAGATTGTGGAGTATTTGGCTGGGAGTGCGGGTCGAGTGGTTGGAGAGGTGAGATGAGTAAGTTATGGTGAAAGAGAAGAAAGCCGGCAATTGTGTTGGCTTTCTTCTGATGTTTTGTTTCATTCGGTGCTTATTTTATAAAGGACTTTTTCTTTTGCAAACGTAACATTTTCAAAGATTTAGGTAACTTTTAAGGATTAATGTGTTTTAATGCAATGTCAGTGATTTTGAAGCTGTCCAGAAAGTAAGTTCACTTTTTGCGACAGCTTCATATAGTTTATTTATATGTTTTATACACCTGATATTTGCTGTTTAAACTACCTGGATATTTCAGCTCCAATTTCCCCTCTTTTACTAACTCGCACAAATACCTTGATATACTAACCATATTTCTATTCGTAGTTTCAGTAATCTCTCGTGAAGTTAAATAACAATCCTTGCACAATTCCACTATAATCTGTTTCATTTCATTACTGCCAAGTCGTTGATGTGTTCTCACTTTTTCAGCAATGCCATATAGCAGCATATGCTTCTCTTTGCTATCTCTGTTGACTTCTTCGTGATTAGACGTCAGTTCTTCGTCATTATTGCGTTCTTCTTTGTGAATAGCCTGGTTGCCAAAACGTTCAAATAGGCTGAAAAATTCATCTTTTCCATTAAAAAGGTCAGATAATATATATGTCATTCCTCTTCCATATCCTTTAGGCACTAACAATTTTTTATTAATTAGTTTTGTGATGAATTTAGATATATCTTGGGCATGCATATCTGTTAATTCTTGCATCCGTACAATTTGATACAGAACCTTCCTGCACTGCCGTAGCCATTATTAAAACTTCATCGGAGGTCAATTCTTTGAAGCTTTCCTTCAACTTACTTGACAAGAAGCTTACTACAGTAGGTGGAAGTAATGAAGTCGTTGAAAAAGTTAAGGTTGTCCGCTCAGGTCTAAATTCTTCAACGATTGAAGGCTTGGCCCAATGTTGCTGCTTCCATGTAGTATGGATACTTTCCAAGCCTTACCCGACCGTTCACCTAAACCAATTTGAAAAAATAAAAATGTCAGGATCCATCTTTAGTAGCAACATTATTTGCTACATCTACAGGTGGATTATTCACTTTAATTTCGTAATTTTTGTAGTCCTTTGCTGTTTTTGCATCTACAGCTGTACCAAATGTAACTTTTTGTTGCGAAGCGTTAATCGCACTTAAGTAGTCTTCTTAAATTTTAATATACTAATAGATTTGATTGCCGATAGAGACACCAGATAAATAAAGAAAAAAGATTCCTTGGTAAGTACAAGGAAGAAATGATTATGTCTGTAACTCTTTTTCGTACACTGAACGCAATAGCTGGGGTGCGGACAAAACATTTACTGGTTCTATCATTACGTATTCACCCTCAATTGTTTCAACTTCTGTATCCGGATCTACAACCATTATTAAGCGATCTGCAATTCTGTTATAAATATGGTTGGGATCATGGAGGAGAAGCGAAAACGTATTATTCAGTTTCTCTGCAAATTCCGTTTCGAACTGTCTACCAACAATCCTTAATATTATCCAATGTCCGTTTTCATCTTCAAAGGAATATAATTTACATTCCTCGTCCCGCTTACTCTCTTCTAAAAAACTCAGTTTTCCTTCCTCATCATTAATAGTACCTACATCCATTACCTTGTAAACAATTCCTAAAGTAGAATCCAATACTTGTTGGGCTGATATATTTTTAGGGGTGACAAAAATATCTGCTCTACATTCTCCGAAATCATCCAAGTCTATTATTTCATACTTAATTTTTCCTGTTAGATTGTAAGAACTTATTTCAGTGTTTTCTAAGTTCATAATATCCGGAACATATAAACTGCATATGGGAACAGCATAAGGCTCGTCTTGATTGATAGTACCCAAATGCCATAATTGATCTATTTTTGATTTCCCGCTTTTCACGTTTATCACTGGCGTGTTTAAAAGGGTTTTAGATATACTTTCATAAAATCCATGCCAACTAATAGAGTTAATCTGAACGTCTGCACCCACATAATGTCTGAAAAAATCTCCAGCCACTACATGTTCAAAATAAAGTTTATTTCCAGCGTCAATCATTATATCCACTTGACCGTATTTACTCTTTTTAGGCTGCTTACATTTAAATGTAAAAATTGTTCTTCCACTTTTTCCTAAAATAATTCTAGTGCTCATTTGATCACCTTCTGAATTTGTGGTGTTGGTTGTTTACAATTTTGCTATTAAAAAGACCTACACTTAAAACGTGTAGGCTGAAACATTGATGAGAAATACAAATGGCTCAATTTTCTTTTGGTTGCTCTGAATTATTCTGCTCAAGTAAGTCATAAATATTTATAGCGGGTATGATTAATGGTTCTACCCCAGACATAGAGGTAACCGTACTAATATATGTTCGTAAGTAAGGAAACAGAAGGCTTATTGAATTAATAATATACTCCGGAAACGGTTTGTCGGTTGTTTGAAATTCACCCATCATGACGATTCCCATTGTAAAAGGGGAGTCTACCTCGTTTTCAGTATTCACATTGCAACCGAGCCTGATAATACCTCGATGATCATCTTCCGCATTTACCAAGACATTGACACTGAAAGTCAAATCATGATTATGTTCTTCTGTTTTTGAATAGTTAGCATTCCATTGAAAATTTGATTCTTCTGCTCGTATGCTAAGTATCTTCAAGTTACTTATCACGTTCACGCGACTCCTCCCATAGGAGCAGATGTATATCTAAATACTTGATCAAAACCTTGAATTTCTATATCTTTTAAGTTAAACCTGTCGACAGTTCTCTGTTTCACCCGAATTTCAAAGTTTTGATTTAGTTTGATATTAGAATGTTGCTCCGAATTATGTTGATTTGAATGAAGAATTTCATCTGTTATTTCGATATTCTCGAATCCCTCAATCGCAGTATCCTTTACCTTATAACCCGCAGCAATAAACAATCGTTCAGCTTCTTCCAAAGTGAACAAATCGTTTACATCTTTTACATAATCCCTTAAGTTAATTCCCATTTTCACCACTCCTACAAGTATTTGAAATACTCTCTTCACTAACCTTTTTAATGATTTTCTTATTTTTGATACATAATTCAGTGCCATTAAAATAGTGAGAAATAGGTGGTAAATCCTTAAATCTGGTGTATGTTTCTTTTTTCACCAAGTCCACTGGTATTCGATATTTGTGTATAATATGCTCAAGAACTAGGCCATCTAAACATTCTCTGCTTTTTGCACTTTTATTGGTTCGCATATACCTTTCCTTTAATTGGTTGAAAACTTTGTTATCATTATAAACCTCTAAAATCAGGGATGAATTAGATTCCTCATCCATATCCATAAAGCGGTCCTCATCAACCACAATTTCCAATTTCAAAACCGAAATATCATCACTAAATTTCTCTGCAAATTTTTTGGCATTTTCTATGGAATCTTTGTAAGCATAGACTCCTGCACCAAGATCCCCTGGAACTTTTTGAAGCTCAGAAGTTATAAAGGAATATTTCTCAACCCTAAATCCATTGCTTTTAATTGAAGCAACATTGGATTTTACTGTTCCATGATAACCCGTGAAGTGTTTTTCCATATTCACATCTCATCCTACGCAAGGAATTTACCCATCTTTGATTGGCATAAATTTGTACCTATTACATCTATATTCCTATTCTACAGTACATTCTACTCTTTGTTAAGCAAAGAATATATTTAAACTCTACTGCTATTTTAAAAGAGGCTGTCCAATAAGTCCCTAAAATAAGAACAGGTGGCGAAAAACGAATCGTTTTTCGCCACCTGTTCTTGTATTTTTCTTATTCAATACTGAAAGTAGCTCGCGGATGCCGGCCACTTTCAGTAGATTGTGGGCCAATGCCACAATTCCGAATTCCGTATGCACCTTTTCGATGCCCCGCAGTGAGAATTT
>NZ_JBBCZC010000056.1:0-18860 GCF_037144575.1 Sporosarcina sp. USHLN248 | reverse complement strand
ATCCGCGTGCTACTTTCAGTATTGAATGAGAAAAATACAAGAACAGGTGGCGAAAAACGATTCGTTTTTCGCCACCTGTTCTATTTTAGGGACTTATTGGACAGCCCCTTTATACGTTATAGAAAGCTATAACTTGATGTTCTAACTATGGCGAAAACCGATAAAAATCTATTGCTTACCATGAGAAGTATTGGCATATGTTAGCTGCTTACTATGAAAAGGATCGTGTATGAAATAGTATAGCAATAAATGTGCACGGTGTAACCTTTAAATAAACGATTTATGCATGACAAACAGACTACTTTACATCTGAACTTTTATTGTATACAATGAAAAGGTAATAGAATATGATTCATCTTCGGGGCAGGGTGTAATTCCCGACCGGCGGAAATGGAAGTTTGTCTTCTTAGCCCGCGAGCTTAACAGCTGATTCTGGTGAGATTCCGGAGCCGACAGTATAGTCTGGATGGGAGAAGGTGAAGGTGCAGCCGTCTTTTTTGTGTTGTTCGCAAAAAGGGTGCTTATTTAAGTATGGGGCAAAGTGGAGTAAAAGAACCTCTTTGATAACCCTTATTTAAAGTTGCCTTTGAAAACTCTCCCTGAAGCAATTGCTTTAGGGATTTTTTAATGAACAATTTTCAGAAACACGGCGAACCTTTCCTCTTTTTGAAGTGAATCGAAAAAGGAGAGAGGAAGAAATGGGTAATAAAAAATTACGCAAAATGATTCTCGTCGCTATTTTAGGAAGTATTTCAACCGTTTTAATGCAATTGAATTTTCCGCTTCCTATTTTACCGGCATTCCTAAAAATTGATTTTAGTGAAATACCGGCTGTGTTGGCGATTATGACGATGGGCCCAGTAGCTGGAATTGCGGTCGAGTTGTTGAAAAATGTTTTGCATTGGTTCTTATCGGGCAGTCCGACAGGTGTGCCGGTAGGCGAGATTGCAAACTTTGTAACCGGCATCTTGTTCATCATGCCAATTTATTGGATCTTTAAAAAGGTGAGATCCATGAAAGGTTTAACAGCAGGTCTTATAGCAGGCACATTTACAATGGCAATTGGTATGAGTTTATTGAATTACCTAGTATTCCTGCCTATGTATTCTTATTTTTTGAATATGCCTTCTTACACTGGAGAAGCATTATTCAATATGATTGTGTTAGGGATTTTACCTTTCAATATTATAAAAGGGATCATGCTATTGATTATTTCATTGCTGCTGTATAAGAATATGGAAAGATGGATTCATAACCAACAGCAAAAGCTAACAGCATAATATAGAACAATTAAAATATTGGCGAGCGGATAGACGAACCGTTCGCCAATTTTTATTTGAGAAGAAATAGTCCACTCAAAAAGAAGTTTCAAATGTCGATTGATTCGACGTTCGAAACTTCTTTCTGAATGGTGCGAATGAAATACATTAGTCTTCGTATTTTAACGGATCACCGTCGAAAGGCTCGTCCGCAACTTTGATGGAGTCAGTTGGGCAGCCATCGAATGCGTCTTCCATGTCTTCCAACAGTTCTTCTGGAACTTCGGTTGTACCCGTGTTATCATCTAAAATAACGAAGGCGATCCCCTCATCGTCATAATCATAGATATCTGGCGCAGCTGCCCCGCAAGCTCCGCAGGCGATACATGTATCTTGGTCAACAATTGTATATTTTTTGCATGTAGACATTGATGTTCTCTCCTCTTCTATCCGCACTATCGATTTCGTTCCATTTCCATTCTAAAGCTGTTTAGGATAAGTTTCAACAATAAAACTTTGACAAATGGGGGAAAACAATATTATGAAACTATCTTCAATCCTATTGCAGATTATAGGGAAGATGCATGGCGAGCGTTCTAAAAACGCAGCATTATACATATTGCGTGGCAAAAAATCCGGCCAGACACTCTCAGATGTTAAGTATTTTAATTTGAAACCGTACTTTTCTATTTTGCCGAAAGTAGAGGTCGACGAGTATGAGGAGGCTATTCATTTACTTCAGAAAGAACATTTGATAGAAATAAAAGACCAGCTAGTTTTTATTACAGAAATAGGTTTTGAACAGCTGCAACAGCTCCCATCAACTCATTTTAAAGGTTGGAGTTATCGAGGCAAGGAACTACTCTTTTTCAGAAGGCTTTCCCTTGTCGTGCAAACCGTTTCAAATATAAAAAATGGCAACCGATCTTTTTTGCCGATTGAATCAGATCGTACTATACAAATTTTCGTTAAACGTTTTTTTATGAATCGACCATTGGCTGATCCGGAGTTTGCAAGGCAAATTGGAAAAGAGTTAATAAAAGCTATTGTTCAGTCCGGGATGTCTGAAGAACAGAAGCTTATTTTTGCATACAGGCTTACAGGGTATAAAAATGCGGCAATGACGTATGATCAGCTTTCTATTGAATTGAAACGTTCCCCTTCCTCCATACGTCTATTATTTTTAGAAAGCCTTCATAGATTGCTGCCAATTGTTGAGCATAAAAAAGAATTTCCGATTATGAGTTCAATCGCAGCTGATATTCGCATAGTTGAAGATTTGACCGAATCAGCAACAGCAACGAAACAACTTTATTTACAAGGGCTAACTATGGAGGAAATTGCAGCAAAGCGTAATTTGAAATTAAGTACGATAGAAGATCATTTTGTTGAAATGGCAATCCATGATGAAAGATTCCCGATTCACTCTTTTGTAACGGAAAGGGATGTTCAGGCAGTAAGGTTAAAGATGAAAGAACTGCAAACGAAACGATTAAGGGTGCTAAAGGATGAATTTCAAGCATTATCCTATTTCCAATTACGGCTCATTTTGTCGATAAATACAGGAGGACAAGATGATTGAACTATATGAAACGTTAAAAAAACGATTTGGTTACGAAAAATTCAGACCCGGTCAAAAAGAAGTGATCCAGCATATTTTAAGCGGGAAAGATACAATCGCCATTTTACCTACGGGTATGGGAAAGTCGTTATGCTATCAACTTCCTGGTTATTTACTGGAAGGTTCGGTCGTTATCGTTTCCCCGCTCGTTTCATTAATGGAAGATCAAGCAGCGCAAATGCGAAAGAATGGAGAGAAAAGTGTAATTGCCCTCAATTCCTTTCTTTCATTTCAAGAGCGCAAAATCGCTTTGCAAAACTTAGGGCAATATAAATTCATATTTGTCTCTCCAGAAATGCTTTTGCAAGAACGTGTTGCAAATAAGCTACGTTCGATGAAGCTATCAATTATTGTAGTAGATGAAGCCCATTGTGTTTCGCAGTGGGGCTTTGATTTCCGTCCGGATTATTTAAGGATTGGAAAGTTGATTGATTTTGATGGACGCCCGCCTATTTTGTCTTTGACGGCAACTGCTCAGAGTCAAGTTATCGAAGAAATTTCAGATTACTTACATATGGATAATCCAGTAGTAGAGCGACATTCACTTGATCGGCAAAATATATCGTATTGTATTATCCAACTAAATACATATGATGAAAAATATGATTGGATTAAAGAACGAGTAACAGCTACAACTGGACCAGGGATCATTTATGCTTCATCGCGAAAGAGGGCAGATGAGCTGTCTACTGAATTGCAAAGTATTGGAGTTGCTGTCCAGGCATATCACGCAGGAAAAGAAAATGAAGATCGTGCGATTATTCAAGAGCAATTTATTAACGGTGAAATTGAATGGATTTGCGCGACGAATGCTTTCGGAATGGGAATTCATAAAGGAGATATTCGGCAAGTGATTCATGAGCATATGCCTTCCAATATGAATGCATATGTCCAGGAAGTCGGAAGGGCAGGGAGAGATGGTAAGCCTGCTGCAGCGACGTTGCTTTATGTGCCGCGTGATGAAGATATGACTCGATTCATCGTTCAAAATGATTTACCAGCAGAAGAACAGATAATGCATTATGCATATTTATTATCAGAAGGCGTTAACGATGATGAAGCGGCTGATCGAGCGAGTTTAGGAGAGACAGCTAAAAGGGTACTTGATTTTTATATGGAGCAGTTTTCAATCGACAAAGTTCTTCACATTGTTGACCGTCTAGCTAAACAAAAAGATAGTGAAGTGCACGAAATGGTTCAACTGATTACAGGTCAAAGGTGTATTCGTGAAAGTTTAATGTCGTATTTTGATGAAAAATTGGATAGCAAACGCGAATATTGTTGCTCTGTTTGTGGCTTGCCCAATGCTGTATGGCTCTCATCCAATCAACGATTAGTAGAACGACATAGTAAAAGAGCTCGTAGTTGGGATGAAAGAATTTTATCTCTCCTGTAATAGAGGTCCGTTGTCCGTTTACTTTTGTTACAAGATTCGTCATAATATAAGGAAGAGCGACATGGAATAGGAGAATATGCCGATGAAAAACAATGATTACAAAATTGAATTTGAGGAACATCGCAAAGAAATCGATGTACTTGAGCGTATGAATGGAGGCAAGTTGCCTTCCCGAGCGGAACGTCATAGTAAAGGACGGAAAAAGGCTTCAAGTCATACAGTGATCAATGTCATTTTAGGTGTTTTCACATTCATTCCTATCATGATTTTCGTTTATGTCATTTATAATTTTTATTTCGGAACAGATAGCAGCTCTGCAAGTGTAGGAGATTCAAATGTCCGATTAGAGATCGACACAAACACTCCTAATTACCAAGACCCGACTGACAAAGCAGTTGGAGTGGCAGATGATGATAACAAAGAAGATGACAAAGAGGATAAAAAGAATGTGACTGGGAACAATAATAGCGGTCAAGGGACTGTTCAGGAAAAAAATAACAATGATAGCAAGTCGACGCAAGTAGACCAAAAAACAGAGCCTAAAAAGATTGATCAAAAAGCGGAAAAAGAACCATCGAAAGAATCAATAAAAGAACCCGTGAAAAAACAAGAAGAAAAGAAGCCGGACCCTCCGAAAAACACAGGAAAAACCCATATTGTTCGTCAAAATGAAACATTATATCGAATTTCAGTTAATTACTATGGTTCGGATAAAGGGATCGATAAAATCAAACAAGCGAATGGACTCACATCGAATGAAATAAGAGTCGGTCAAAAATTGATTATCCCATAAAACTATTGAAATGGATTGAAGAGGCAAAGCCAAGATCTTTGCCTTTTTCTTATGGCAGGTGCAAAATGAAAAAGATTTTTAATGTAGTTAAGTGGTTAACAGGCGCTAATCTAGCATTTCTCTTATATATGTTTTTGTTTGCAAAAGGGAGAAACGTTCGTTTGCAACAATTGAATATGACTCAAAAAGAAAACCGTACTTTAACAATATTTTTCATTTCGGACATTCATCGACGAAAAATTGATAAAACGTTGTTGAGACGAGTACGGCGGCATGGTGAGATTGACCTCGTTGTAATTGGGGGTGATCTCGCTGAAAAAGGGGTACCTCTCAATCGGATTCAAAAGAACGTTTCAAAACTGTCCAGTTTAGGACCGGCATGTTTCATATGGGGGAACAACGATCGAGAAGTCGGTGAAACTCATTTAAGGGAAATATTATCCTCATCTAACGTAAAGATTCTTGATAATGAAGGGGTTGCAATTGACGGCCATTCAGATTGGTGCATTTGTGGAACTGATGATCCATCAAGTAAAAATGTCGATGTCGAAGCATCCATCCAGCTTTCAAAGCAATTTCCTTATACAATCGTAGCAACTCATACACCATCTTTAGTAAGAAAAGTTGAAGAATATGTAAAACCTCAACTAATGCTTTCTGGACATACACATGGAGGACAAATTCGGTTCGGCAAATTTGGCCTTCATGAAGTAGGGCGTTTTTGCGACTTAGGAGGAAGAGCGAATTTAATAAGCAATGGCTATGGCACTTCCTTACTGCCTTTGCGTTTCGGTGCTGCGCCAGAATGCCACGTCATTAAAATTCATTATTAAACATATTGTATGGATGATATGAAGGAGTGCAATAAAAATGAATTCGAAAGATGCCATAATTGTTGGTGGTGGTCCTTGCGGATTATCGGCAGCAATTGAATTACAAAAAATCGGTATGGATGTATTAATCATTGAAAAGGGCAATATCGTCAATTCAATTTACAATTACCCTACGCATCAAACCTTTTTTAGCTCAAGCATAAAATTATCCATTGGAGATATTCCGTTCATTACGGCGAAAGAAAAACCTAAGCGAAACGACGCACTTGTCTATTACAGAAAAGTAGCTGAATTGAAAGGCTTACAAATCAACAATTATGAAAGAGTAGAAAAAGTTGAAAAGAAAGACAACCAATTTCACGTTTTAACCGATAAAAGCGAATATGCGTCGAAATATGTCATCGTGGCGACAGGATATTATGATCAACCAAATCAATTAGGTGTTCCCGGTGAGTCATTGCCGAACGTATATCATTACTTTAAGGAAGGACATCCGTTTTTCGGCAAGAAAGTTGTCGTCATAGGAGGAAAGAATTCAGCGGTAGATGCTGCAATCGAGCTGCAGCGCGCAGGAGCGTTCGTAACGGTCATTTACCGTGGAAGTGAATATTCCCCTAGTGTCAAGCCGTGGATACTTCCAGGTTTCGATAGCCTTGTTAGAAATGGTGAAATTGAAATGCATTTTAACTCCAAAGTTGTTGAAATTTCACCTACATCCGTGACGATGGAAAAAGATGGACAGTTGCATTTATTGGAAAACGACTATGTCTTTGCGATGATAGGCTACCACCCAGACCATGACTTCCTTAAAAAAATAGGAATCCAAATTGATGAGGAATCAGGCCGACCTTTGTTTAATGAACAAACAATGGAAACAACAATCGAAGGCCTTTACATTGCAGGAGTGATAGCGGCCGGAAATAATGCAAACGAAATATTCATTGAAAATGGTCGTTTGCATGGCGGTCTCATTGCGAATCATATAGAAAGCAAGTCGTAGAGACATTGTATATTATTGCAAATCACCTTCTAAATAATTTCACTATATTTTATAAAATTATACTTCGAACGCTTTGCCTTTCAATTTCTTGACAGAAAAGGTTGAAAATCATGTTATAATGGCTTTGAAGGGGGCCGCCAGCATGTTTATATTGCTTACTGTAGCGATTGCGCCTGGACTGGCGCTCTTTAGCTATTTTTACTTACGGAAACAAATAGCCAAAGATCCATCCCGTACAATATTTCACACATTTATATATGGGGCGGCTATGACCTTTCCGATTATGTTTATCCAACATGTTTTCGAGGAAGAGGAAATTTTCACAAATGAGTTTTTTAGAAATGCTATTTTCACAAGTTGGATTGAAGAGTTTTTTAAATGGTTTATATTAATCATTTCTATTTATAGACATGTAGAATTTGAAGATGCATATGATGGCATTTTATATGGTGCAAGCGTTTCTTTAGGATTTGCAACGGTTGAAAATATTTTATATTTATTTACATTCGGTTTGGACACTGCTTTTTTAAGAGCGCTGTTGCCTGTTTCAAGTCATGCACTTTTCGGTGTTGTTATGGGATACTATTTTGGTAGAGCAAAATTTGCTTCTACTGCCAATCATCGAGGCATGTTGTTTTTCGCATTCTTTGCTCCGTTTCTATTGCATTTTATTTATAACGGTATTTTGGCTGTTAATGATCTATCATTATATTTAATTATCCCATTCATGCTTTTCTTATGGTGGTTTGGATTGACGCGCGTCAAATATGCCCACACCTTTGCCATGCAACAATTCCGAAAAAAAGCAGAGACGAAAATGTAGAAGAATTGATAGGTTGAAATTACTAACGATTATTAAGCGAATTCCTTGCAGATGAGGAATTCGCTTTTTTTGTATATGCAATTATAGGCGTGTCATGTTTGAAATGACTAAATCATGAAGCAAGCATAAGAAGATGGACGATTATTAAAGTTGGCAATGGAAAACAAGAAACGGGATCGTTATAAAACAAATTGAATTGGACAGACTGTGAAAAAGGAGGCGATGACATTGAAAAAAATGATAATAAAGCTTTTGGCAATTGTATTATTGCTTAGTTGTGCCTATGCAACTTCACCTGTCCAAATTGGAGCTTTCAGTCCACGTGATCTATCACAAGGGGCAACGGGAGACGATGTGATCGAATTGCAAGCGAGGCTTCAATATATCGGCTTCTATAACGGCAAAATTGACGGGAAATTCGGCTACGGAACTTATTGGGCTTTGCGAAACTTCCAAGATAAATATGGGTTGCCGATCGATGGTATTGCCGGTTCCCAAACTAAAAAGAAATTAATTGCAGCTTCAAATTATGATGAAAAATTCGTCATGGATAATTTGAGAAAAGGGAATCAATTCACCCATTATGGGGGTAAGCCACTATCTACCCAAGTTAAGGCGGGAGGAGGTAAACAAGAAAATATTCATTTACCTTCAAAGTATTCAGAGCAAGATTTAAAACTAATGGCTAATGCGGTTTATGGAGAAGCCCGCGGAGAACCATATGAAGGTCAAGTAGCAGTTGCGGCTGTCATTTTAAATCGTGTTGAACATCCTGACTTTCCAGATACGGTTGGCGGTGTCATTTTCCAACCTGGTGCATTTACGGCTGTAGCTGACGGTCAAATTTGGCTTACGCCAAATGAAAGGGCAAAAGAAGCAGTGTTAGATGCAATTAATGGATGGGATCCATCCGAAAATGCAATTTATTACTTTAATCCGATTACCGCAACAAGCAAATGGATATGGTCAAGACCTCAAATTAAGAAAATTGGTTTGCATATTTTCTGCAGTTAAAATTTCATTGGAGGGAGGTTAAGCAAATAGTTTCGGCGATGATATTCATTACCGGCACTGTTTCTTTAATATGAAAAAAATTATTTTTTTACTCGCATATGCTGTGGCTGTTTTAGGAGTTTTTTCATTTACAAAAGTTACAGAGAATGAAAATTTGTCTTTGGCACTTAGTACGCAATACGCAAAAAAAATGTCTGACGCATCTGAGAAGTTGGAGGAGTTAGATACTGCAGTGAAGAAGACATTGCTGTTTAATGACTCCGATGGTTCAAGAAAAGCAAGAGAAGATGTTTGGCGACTTTCTTCAGACATTAAGAGTTCCGTTTCATCGTTGCCGTTTGATAATAGCTTTTCCACTTCATGGATGAATTATCTTGGAAGGCTTGGTAACTATGCTAAAGAAGCGGATCGGCTGTCGAATCCACAAGAATATTACGAAGTGATGTCGAAGGCGTCAAATAATTTAAGAGTTATGGCGGATGAGTGGCAAATTGCAACAGCTGGTCTTATGGACGGCAAGTATAATATCAATGAATGGACGGAGCGGTTGGACGGTACGAGTCCGGACTATGATTGGTCCAATATGGGGAATACAGTTAAGAAATATACTGAAAGTGATTTTCCACTCACAGCAAGCGAATCGGATGCTATGAAGAAAAAAGAGCTGAAAGATTTGGACGATGCTAAAGTAACAAAGGATCAAGCGATTGAGCGATTCAAAAAATTGTTTCCGGAAGTTTCAAATGAAGTGATTGGTGTAGAGATGAGTAAACCTGGTTCACCATATCCATTTTTCCATATTCGTTTTGCAACAAATGAATCTGTTGGATATATCGATATTACCGAGAAGGGTGGCCATGTCCTCTCTTACCTATCAGAGCGTTCTGTCGGCAACACCAATTTATCGTTTGAAGAAGTGAAAGAAAAAGCGGAGGATTTTCTTGAGCGCGCGGGATATAAGGATTTGGTTTATGAGGAATCAAGGGAGAATAGCAATGCCTATCACTTTGTATATGTACGTCAAGAACCATTTTATAAGGCGAAAGTATTTTCAGATACTATCCACTTGAAACTCTCCAAAGATACCGGGGATGTTTTAGGCTTGGATGCTGCAGAGTATATACGAAAAGAAACACTTGCAAGACAGCAAGTTAATAAAATTGATTGGAAAGATTTTTTCCATGATGATGTTAAAATTATGAAGGACGAATTAGCCTATGTTGAAAATGATGAAAAGAAACAAAGGCTTGCATACTACCTTACAGCAATTCGAGATGAAAATGGGCATACAGGAACTTATCGGATCGTAGTGGATACAGAAACGGCAGAAGTAATAAAGACAGAACGTTTAGAGTAAAAAGTAACTTATTGAAACCATATTGGCAATTCACCATACCCATGACATAATAGAGATATATTGTTGAGGGTAGGTGTTTCGTAATGCGACTTTCGATAGGTACCACAATTATCATCGATAAAGACTATACGGAGTTAGGTGACAAATATAAAAGTAAAGTGGTGGATATCGAAGAAGGGTTTTTCATGATTGATTATCCAACCCATATTGAAACGAACCGTACAGCATTTTTTATGGACGGTACGCAACTCCTCATTTCCTTTGTGGAAGATAAAATGTCTTACGCATTTCGTAGTGAAGTAAAAGGACGATTGAACCGCGGCATTCCGATGTTGAAAATGAACTATCCTGGCGATGATCAACTGATCAAAATTCAAAGAAGAGAATTCGTGCGCGTAGAAACTGCGATTGACGTTGCAGTTTGCCTTGAAGGTGTGTACGAACAGTTCGTTGCAGCTGACATAAGTGCAGGAGGAATCGCGCTATATCTTAGTTCGAAAGACTTTTTTGCCGAAAACGATACTGTTCATTTGACGATCGCACTTCCTTTTGAAAAAGATGAAGTGAAGTATGTGAGAACAGAGGCGGAAGTTATACGGATTTGGGAAAAGGACAAACGGAAGATCGCATCGTTGCAATTTTTACAAGTTGATGACATAGATCGCCGAAATATCATTCGTTTCTGTTTTGAAAGACAACTGATGGAGCGAAACGAGAAATGAAAGGTTCATCGGGAAAAGTCCTGTACATTAGGACTTTTCCCTTTTCCTTGTGATACAATGTTTTTGATTTGAATTCGGGGGTAGATGATATGTCAAAAGGGATTATTATTGCAATTGATGGACCAGCTGCTGCAGGAAAAAGCACGATTGCAAAAAGAATTGCTGAAAAGTTGAATTTCACATATATCGACACAGGAGCGATGTATCGCGCATTGACGCATAAGGCGCTTCAGTTAGGCATAGATATGGACAGTGATAGAGATCTTTCGAAATTGCTCGAGGAGACGGACATCCAGTTACTGCCTAATAGAGATGGTCAAGCCGTTATTATAGACGGCAAAGATTGTACGGAGGTCATTCGATCTCAAGAAGTGACCGCAAACGTATCTCAAGTAGCTGCTCATACGAATGTCCGCAAGATGATGGTAGCAAAGCAGCGGGATTTGGCTGCTGGCATTGGGGTCGTTATGGATGGAAGGGATATCGGCACTGCTGTGCTGCCCAACGCAGATTTGAAAATATTTATGACGGCATCCGTTGAAGAACGTGCAGACCGTCGCTATATTGAAAATCAACGACGAGGCATTCAAACTTCCTTGGCGCAATTGATAGCGGATATTAAAGAACGTGACAGGGCTGATAGCGAACGCGAAGTTTCTCCTTTAAAACAGGCAGAGGATGCCATTCTACTTGATACGACTTCTTTGTCAATTGAGGAAGTCGCGGATCAAGTGATAGAACTTGCTGAAAAGAGGATGGAACGATGAATTTATATCCATTAGGCAAAATGCTTGTCAGTACGATCTTTTTTCCGCTTTATCGCATAAAAGTCATAGGTAAGGAAAATTTCCCGAAAGAAGGAGGGGTGTTGCTTTGTACGAATCATATCGATAACTTGGATCCGCCAGTCGTAGGCATCACGTGTCCAAGAACGGTCCATTTCATGGCGAAGGAAGAGCTGTTTAACATGCCGATCTTAAAAACCATTTTGCCAAAGGTTAATGCTTTTCCGGTCAAACGTGGCATGAGCGACCGTGAAGCTTTAAGGACCGCTTTAAAGTTACTGAGAGGCGGGGAAGTGGTTGGTCTATTTCCAGAAGGGACGAGAAGCAAAACCGGAGAGTTAGGCAAGGGATTATCAGGCGCAGGCTTTTTCGCTTTGAAAGGAGATGCCGCTGTTGTGCCATGTGCGATTATAGGCCCATATAAACCATTTAAACGGCTGCGAGTCGTCTACGGCAAACCAATCGATATGACCCCATACCGTGAAAGACGTGCATCTGCAGATGAGGTCACTGCTGTCATTATGGATGAAATCCGTAAACTTTTAGAACTAAATAAATGAATCGTAAGGGTAATTTTTTGTTTTTATCGATTGATTCGAATAATATAGAAGTAGGATTCATTATGGAGGAGGACTACATATGACTGAAGAGATGAATTTGGACGCTTTGAACGGATATAAAGAAGGGGACAAGGTAACCGCTACTGTTACAAAGATTGAAGACAAAGCGGTAACAGTAGAAATCCCTAACGCACCATTCGACGGTGTCATCCCGATTAGCGAATTATCGAGCCTGCATATCGAGAAAGCATCAGATGCAGTTAATGTGGGCGATGAACTGACATTAGTTATTACAAAAGTTGAAGATGAAAACTATGTCCTTTCTAAGCGTAAAGTGGATGCAGAGAACGCTTGGGACTCTTTAGAAGAAAAGTTCAAAAATCAAGAAACGATTGAAACAGAAGTGAAAGATGTTGTAAAAGGCGGTTTAGTCGTCGATCTTGGCGTTCGCGGTTTTATACCTGCTTCGCTCGTTGAAGATTATTTCGTTGAATCTTTCGAGGATTATAAAGGACGTACGATGACATTCAAAATTGTTGAGATGGACAAGGAAAAGAATCGTCTGATCCTATCCCATCGTGCGGTTATCCAAGAAGAGAAATCGCAAAAAAAAGAAGAAGTTCTCGAAAATCTCAAAGAAGGCCAAGTGCTTGAAGGGACAGTTCAGCGCATTGCATCTTTCGGTGCTTTCATCGATATTGGCGGTGTCGATGGACTCGTCCATATTTCACAGCTTTCCCATGAGCATGTAGATAAAGTATCTGATGTTTTAAAAGAAGGAGACAAGGTTAGCGTAAAAGTATTGTCAGTTGACCGAGATTCTGAACGGATTTCTTTATCTATTAAAGAAACTTTGCCTGGACCTTGGGAAGGTATTGAAGAAAAGGCGCCAGTCGGCTCGGTATTTGAAGGAACTGTAAAGCGTCTCGTTTCTTACGGTGCGTTTGTTGAAGTACTGCCTGGCGTCGAGGGATTGGTGCACATTTCCCGCATTTCCCATCAGCATATCGGCACGCCGCATGAAGTCCTCGAAGAAGGACAAAAAGTGAAAGTCAAAGTCGTTGATGTGAACGCTAATGAAAACCGTTTGTCTCTAAGCATTAAAGATTTGATTGAAAAAGAAGACAATGAATCATTTGGTGATTATGAAATGACGGAAGAAACCGGCTTCTCGCTCAGCGATGTTATCGGAGATCAACTTAAGAAATTTTCTGAGTAAGCGGTTCCGATAATTGATTTGAAAGATGATGATGCACAAAGTAAGCATCATCATCTTTTTTTGTGCTGCGATTCGTTCTGCTTACATGTCTCGCCTTTAGACGGCACTGTAGGAATTGTGTATAATACGAAAGAGAATACTAAGAGGGTGTTAATTGATGAGTAAACCAACTGTAGCAATTGTCGGTAGGCCGAATGTAGGGAAATCGACAATATTCAACCGGATTGTCGGAGAGCGTATATCGATTGTAGAAGATGTGGCGGGGGTTACGCGAGATCGCATATATAGTTCTGCAGACTGGCTTTCCCATGATTTTAATTTGATCGACACTGGCGGCATCGATATTGGAGATGAACCGTTCTTAGAGCAAATCCGTTTGCAAGCTGAAATCGCCATCGAAGAGGCGGATGTCATTATTTTCTTAACGAATGGACGCGAAGGTGTTACTGACGCGGATGAACAAGTAGCGAAAATTCTTTATAAAACGAAAAAACCAGTCGTATTGGCCGTCAATAAAATCGATAACCCGGATATGCGGGATATGATTTATGATTTCTATTCATTAGGATTCGGCGATCCATATCCAATATCAGGTTCGCACGGAATTGGTCTTGGAGATTTGTTGGATGCTGTTGCTGAGCATTTTCCCGAAAAAGGGGAAGTTGACGAAGAAGAAGACGTTATCCGTTTTTCATTGATTGGCAGACCGAACGTCGGGAAATCATCGCTCGTCAATGCGCTATTGGGCGAAGAACGTGTCATCGTCAGTGATGTAGCTGGGACGACAACGGATGCGATTGATACGACATATGAATTCGAAGGGCAAAAGTACAAAATTATTGATACAGCTGGTATGCGCAAAAAAGGAAAAGTATATGAGAATATGGAAAAATACAGTGTCCTTCGTGCATTAAAGGCGATTGACCGATCGGACGTTGTACTGATCGTCTTAAACGGCGAGGAAGGCATCCGTGAACAAGATAAGCGGATTGCAGGGTACGCAGAAGAAGCTGGCAAAGGCATTCTTTTCGTCGTCAATAAATGGGATGCAGTTGAAAAAGATGAAAAAACGATGAATCGTTTTACAGAAGACATTCGAAAAAATTTCCTCTTTCTTGATTATGCTCCGATTGCTTTCGTGTCTGCAAAAACGAAACAAAGGGTAAAAACGCTATTTGACCAAATTCAAATGATAAGCGAAAATCATGCGATGCGTATTCAATCGAGCGTATTGAACGAAGTGATAGAAGATGCAGTGGCGAGAAACCCTGCCCCGTCAGATAAAGGACGCAGACTGCGCATTTATTATGTTACGCAAGTTTCAGTCAAACCGCCGGTATTCATTGTTTTCGTAAATGATCCGGAGCTTATGCATTTCTCTTATGAACGATTTTTACAAAACCGGCTGAGGGAGTCATTCGGATTTGAAGGAACCCCGATCAGGTTAATTACACGCGCACGCAGTTAAGCGGACTCAGTGAATAATGAGGTGAAGACTTTGGAGAAAGTATCTGTATTTGGAGCGGGAAGCTGGGGAACAGCCATTGCATTCGTTTTGTCCGACAATGGACATAATTGCATGCTTTGGACAAGAAAGCCCGATCAATGCAGGGAAATAAACGAGCAGCATACAAATGAAATGTATTTGCCAAAAATAGAGCTGCCGACTAATTTACATGCAGTGACTGATGTACGGGAAGCTGTTACTCACAGCGATGTTTTGATCATCGCTGTTCCAACAAAAGGAATTCGAGAAATATGTGGACAGCTAAATCGATTAATAAACGAACCGAAGTTAATTGTTCACGTCTCGAAAGGAATCGAGCCGGATTCGTTGAAACGGATTTCCGAAATGATCGAGGATGAAATTGATCCGGAAAAAAGAAAAGCGATTGTTGCTTTATCAGGTCCAAGCCATGCCGAGGAAGTTGTCCTCCGTCATCCGACAACGATTACGGCAGCATCTTTGGATGCCGAAGCAGCTATTAAAGTACAAGATCTTTTTATGAACAATTATTTTCGTGTTTACACACATGATGATCTTATAGGTGTGGAAATTGGCGGTGCTTTAAAAAATGTTATCGCATTAGCTGCGGGAATATCGGACGGTTTGAGCTATGGGGATAACGCGAAAGCAGCGCTCATTACAAGAGGACTGGCCGAAATAACCCGTCTTGGCATGAAGATGGGTGCGAATCCATTAACATTTTCGGGATTGACAGGGCTCGGCGACCTTATCGTCACATGTACAAGTATCCACTCAAGGAACTATAAAGCTGGAAACTTGTTAGGACAAGGCAAGACATTAGACGATGTCATTTCTGGGATGGGTATGGTCATAGAAGGCATCCGTACAACGAAGGCAGCACATCAGCTTGCTGTTCGCCATGGAGTATCCATGCCATTGACCGAGGCACTCTATACGGTGCTGTTCGAAGGAGAAACGCCTAAACAAGCTGTAGATCAGTTAATGGGCCGAACGAAAAAACAGGAGATTGAAGACATATTTTATAAATAATCGATGTGTTGTTAGTTGGAAAGGATGATTGATTTGTCCTCTATGGATAAAATGTGGCTATCGTTTTATGCAATGGGTTTCATGGTCGTTTCCATGGGGCTCATCCATGTTAGCCGACATAAATTGAAAAATAGATTATTAAAATTCCTATTTGCATTAATTGCGTATGCTCTATTACTCTTTTCATTTTTGGCAATGATTTATATTGTATTCAGTGGGCCGACAGGGAGGGGGTAAATGAGATGTTCCGAAAAAGATTTGCGGTCATGTCAATGTTACTTTTCACTATTATTTTGTCAGGATGCATGTATCCAAAAGATGAGAAAGTGACACGAGAAAATCCGTACGAAGATCAATTAGAGTCAGTCCAAAAGGCTGTCGATGCGTTTAAAGAAAATAGTGGCGGTTTGCTTCCGATTAAAACGAGAGAGCAAGAAACGGATCAATATATTAAATATCCAATCGAATTTTCACAAATTGTACCTGCTTATACAGAAAAAATCCCGTCTAACGCATATGAAGTCGGCGGTATTTTCCAATATGTTTTAATGGACGTAGAGGAGAATCCTACAGTGAAACTTGTAGACCTTCGAATAGCTGAGAGGATTCGGGAATTAAACATAAGAAAGACAGTGAACGGCAGTGTGCCATTTAAAGATCCGGTTGGAGAAGCGGTTTTTGAAATTGATTATGAAAAAATGGGCTTCAAAGAGCCGATTAAAGTGGAGAGCCCTTATTCGGATGCATTGTTGCCGATTGTCATTGGAGGCGACGGGAACTTCTATGTAGACTATTCAATTGATTTAAACAGGATTTTACAAGAGGAAAAGCCATCTGTCGAACAAGGTGAAGATATTCGCCATTTGCTTTCCGATGAGTATCCGATTTTGCCTGCTTACTCCTTGCCATACACAGTTAATGAAAAAAATGAGCCTATTTTCATGAAAAAAGGCAAATAATCATTGCGATATAAAAACGTTTCGTGCTTTTAGCATGAAACGTTTTTTTTTATCATAAACTAATATGCGCAAAAAAAGGAGGGCTACGCATGAAAGAAGAGTTATATGAAAACTTAGCTAGACGAACGGATGGGGATATTTATATAGGTGTTGTCGGCCCTGTTCGTGTCGGGAAATCTACATTTGTGAAACGGGTGATGGAAGAGGTCGTCATTCCGAATATGTCAGATGCGGGTGATCGGGCCAGAGCACAGGATGAGCTGCCACAAAGCTCACCAGGTCCGATCATAATGACATCTGAGCCTAAGTTTGTGCCAGCGCAAGGGACGTCGGTTTCTATTGGAGATGGCGAACTGTCATTTCAAGTACGGCTGGCAGATTGTGTTGGTTATGTTATTGATGGTGTCAAAGGTTATGAAGATGAAGATGGCCCGAAATACGTCCATACACCTTGGCATAACGAACCTATTCCGTTTGAAGAGGCTGCCCGTATAGGGACCGATAAAGTGATTCGAGACCATTCAACGATTGGAATTTTAGTAACGACAGACGGTACAGTAAATAATATCCCAAGACAGGCTGCTGAAGTTGCAGAACAAGAGATTGTTGGCAAACTAAAAGAAATTGGCAAACCATTTGTAATTGTACTAAATTCTAAAATGCCTGCACATGATCGGACGATCTCATTGCGCGATAAATTGCAGGAAACGCATGGAGTTCCAGTAATTGCCATTAGTGCCGATCAATTAAACGCGCAAGAGATCCAATTAATTTTAAAAGAAGCTTTATATGAATTCCCAATTACGCATATCGATCTGCAAAAGCCTGACTGGATGGACGTGCTCGGACCAGAGCATGAATTGAATGCTGCGATTGACAACGTTATAAACGAAGGCTTTTTGGAAGCATCCAAAATACGAAAAGTTCAAGAGCTTGCTGAAAAGCTCAAAGATGAAAATTATGTTCGCCATGCAGAAGTTGTCGATGTAGATGCCGGAAAAGGAAAAGCAATCGTTAATATCCAAATGGATGAAGAAGCATTCAGAGAGGTATGCGAGAAAATTATGCAACGTGAAATCCGGACTAAAAAAGATTGGCTCGTATTCATTCAAGATGCCGTTAAAGCGAAGAAATCCTATGATATGTATGCGGAGGCTATTGAAACAGCAAAACAGAGTGGCTACGGTGTAGCATTGCCGACAATCGATGATTTCCAGCCATCGCCACCTGAATTGATTAAACAAGATAATTTTTACGGTGTGCGAATGAAAGCATCCGCGCCGTCCCTTCATATCATTAGAATTGATATGGACGCTGAGTTTTCACCATTGATCGGCTCGGAATTCCATAGCCATCATTTGCTGAAGGAATTGAAGAATGCCTACTTACATGATCGAGATGCATTATGGCAAACTCAATTGTTCGGCACTCCACTCCATGAAGTGATGAAAGAAAGTATCCGCTTTAAAACTTCCTCAGTGCCGCCAAATGCTCGAAAACGATTAAGGGAGACGATAGAGCAAATGGTCAATGACGGCAATAAAGGAATGATTACCTTCATCGTTTAATCTGTTATATGGAGGTCTTTAATATTTCGGAAAAACTTAGGAATTACGATCCTTTTAGCAAGATTACATCTAAAAATCCTGTCAGCATTTTAGAGACAGATTGTTCATAGAGAAAGGCTATTGCGAAAAGACTTAAAATTCCTTTTGGTTAATGAAGAGCTTTAAATCCTAATCTGTCAAGTGGAAATGCTGTTTTTACTGAAAAAGATCCGTTTTTGACGGGTCTTTTTGTTTTTTTTATAAAATAAATCGAAAAGCGCTTACAAACGTTGATAATATTGTTGCGTCGCGGTTTTGAGTATGTTACTCTTTTTACAGTGTTCAAAGAAAAGCGGAAGGTGGCGTCCAGCCGCGACCGGCGCTGGAGGATGAGAAACTAAAGGCGTTTTTTGCCTTTATATCTCATTCGAAGCGATCCGAGCGGTTGCCACCT
>NZ_JBBCZC010000055.1:0-19185 GCF_037144575.1 Sporosarcina sp. USHLN248 | reverse complement strand
GCGCCTGGAACGGAAAGCGACGGTTGTCAGGGGTTCCCCATTTATTCTCCAACCAGAAAGGGACTATCACAGAAAATCAGTTTTCACTGACTTTCTGGACAGCCCCTTTTCATTAGGAAGAAAGCTTTTCTGGCTGTGGCTTCCAAAACAATACTAAAATAATACCCATAACAAGAAATAGCGCTGCACAGTAAAACGGATAATCTAAATGAATATCGAAAAGCATGCCGCCCAATATCGGTCCAAAAATATTGCCGATACTTGTAAACATCGAGTTCATGCCGCCTACGAACCCTTGCTCATCACCTGCGATTTTCGATAAATACGAGGTGACAGCAGGCCGGATTAAATCAAATCCGACAAATATGATGATTGTAACGAATAACACGTGCATATACGTATTCACAACTGTCATCATAAACACCAATGCTGCCGAAAAAATCAGGCAAAATAGTATGAGCTGAATTTCTCCCATATATTTCGTCAATCGATCAAATAATGCAACTTGTGCGATAGCCCCTAACAATCCACCGCCTGTTATAATGATCGCAATGTCTTTCGGAGTAAAACTGAACTTATGGTCAACAAATAAACTGAAAATCGACTCAAACGATGCCAAACCGAATGACGAGAGGAAAATGACGATGAACGCAATAAAATACATCGGGGCGAAAATTCTTGATAAGCCCGGCTTACCATTTTCATCATTTGCATTTGCTTGCCGTTCAGGCTCGCGCAGCATCATAATAGAAAAGATTGCCGCGACAAGTGCGAGACCCGCCGCAAAGAAGAATGGCACCCTCGTCCCGAGTCCTGCCAAAAATCCGCCAATCCCAGGTCCGACGATAAATCCAGTAGAAATTGCGGCTGACATATATCCTAATGCTTTCGATCTCGTTTCAGTCGTCGTAATGTCCGCTATGAACGCAGTTACCGCCGGCATAATGAACGCAGCACTTATCCCGCCCAATGCCCTTGAAGTGAATAGCACCGGCAAAATTTTACCAATACCAAAGAGCAATTCGGACAAACTAAAAATCAGCAGTCCGATTACAATCATTTTCTTCCGGCCATATAGATCTGCCCATCGGCCTGCAAGCGGAGAAACAATTAACTGTGACAATGCAAAAACAGCTACCATATAGCCTACGACAGAACCTGAGATATGTAACTCATTCATCAATGTAGGCATAACGGGAATAACGAGCCCGATCCCTAAAAAGGCGATGAATAAATTTGCTAACAAAATTAATAATACAACGTTTTGTTTCTTCATGTCTTTTTCCTCAACTGTTCTTCAATTTGTAGTATAGTACTCATACCTCACCTTTCAGAATTATATCAGCACACTAATCAGCTGTCCTCTTTTTAGCATTTTAACCAATTTTAACTTGAAAAAAGATGCTATCTACAGATCCAAAATCTGCAAATAGCATCTTTGACTTTCACTTCAACATAATTCCAGTAATTGTAGCAGTCAACAAGCTAACTAAAGTTGCTCCGTACAATAATTTAAGGCCGAATTTCGCTACAGTGTTTCCTTTCTCCTCATTAAGCCCTTTCACCGCACCGGAGATGATGCCTATAGAGGAGAAGTTTGCAAATGATACGAGGAATACCGAAATAATTCCAACCGCCCTATCAGACAATGAAGATGTGATTTCGGCAAGGTCCATCATCGCAACAAACTCGTTCGTCAACAGCTTCGTCGACATAATTGTACCAGCTTGAACGATTTCTGAAGCTGGAACTCCGACTAAAAATGCAAACGGGGCAAATACATAACCTAAAGCTACTTGGAAACTGATACCGAAAGCGACTTCGAACAAATGATTTACCATTCCAATCAAAGCAACAAAACCGATCAGCATTGCACCAACAACGATTGCAACTTTAAATCCATCCATAATATATTCTCCAAGCATCTCAAAAAACGATTGTTTCTTGTCCTCTCGGATTTCAATCAAATCTTCATCTTCCTTAACTTTATAAGGGTTAATGATATTGGCAATAATAAAACCGCCGAATAGGTTTAATACGAGCGCTGTAATCACATACTTCGGTTCAATCATCGTCATATATGCACCTAAAATTGATGCTGAAACTGTAGACATAGCCGAAGTACATAAGGTATATAAGCGGTGCTCCGGAATATGCGGGAGCTGCTTTTTAATTGAAATAAAAACTTCAGACTGCCCAAAAATTGCAGACGCAACCGCATTAAATGATTCTAATTTTCCAAGTCCGTTTACTTTACTCAAAAGTAAACCTAAATAATGGACGATGAACGGCAGAATCCGTAAATACTGTGCAATTCCGATTAACACCGATACAAAAACGATCGGCAATAGGACATTTAAGAAAAACGGGCTTGTTCCTTCATTAGCCATTCCACCAAATACAAAATTAATTCCTTCTGCCGCATACGATAATAAATAATCAAAAGCAGTAGATACTCCTCTAACGATCACGAGTCCGAATTCCGTATTTAGGAGTATGAAGGCAAAGACGAGCTGTAAACCTATCATCGTAATAATCGGTTTCATCTTAATTTCACTTCTTTGATTGCTGACGATATATGCAAGGAAGAAAATAAGGATGAGAGCCGCTAAAAACAACACTAATTTCAAAGCTGTGACCCCTCTCTTGATGCAAAAAAATAGATGAACCTTTTGTTCTGTAGCTTCCCCAATAAAATGAATGCAAAACGAGTTATTCCTTTATTTTAATACATTCCACCTTTTCCAATTAAATGGCATTTTGGAATGTTATTGTTAAAATACTATTTGTTGAATTCATTTTAATGGATACTTTCTCCCGTCACGAACATATTACAAATGGGAGGTGAACAAAAATTGAATAAAAATAATAAAAAAACATTAAATGTAAGAACCCATAATAGCTTTGAAACGTATAAAAACAATGAGAACAGCAACAGCAATACGAATAATCAAAACGAAAACCGAAGTGAAGAAATCGCGGTAGACTTTGATTTTGGAAAGCAACCTAAAAATAACAATCGTCAATCAAAAAGCAATGAATAATCCGTATATCACACTGAATTGTCGCAAAGTAAACAAAAGTTTTATGTTTTCACAATAATAATTACGGGCACATCTTTGGATTATAACAGTTCCATTCTGTAGTGTCCTCTTTTCTAAACTGATTTTAATGCAACAAATTTGTGAACGATAATATCAAACAAAGTATGTAAAACACGAAAAGGCCATCCAACAAGTCTGAAGACTCATTCGATGGCCTTTCTTGGTTAATTTTCTATTTTAGCAATTTACTCTGTTGTTATTTGTTCAAAAACAACTATGCGATTCATCTGTACATCACAAGAAACAAAAATACCTTCCATGCCAATATGATGATCAATTGTTACAGCTACCATAAACTTTCTTGACATTGCACATATTCCTTCAATCATTTCAAATGCTAATATATACTTCCTAACTTTATAGGAATCTAATCGAGCTTTTCATTTTTTCAATACACATCCCTATCGTTTTGTTCGTACATTTCATTTTAATGTCCAAATCAATTTTGTCAGCAGTTACGTCTCTCATAACATAGCCAATTTCCTTTGTTTGACGTCTCGACTCTATGTGACCTTCATTATGAATGCGTTACAAAGCCTGCGAAAATAACTAAAGATAGCATTTTGCAGGCTTCTGATGAATCTTCAAATCGAATTCAATAGTTTTAGAGTGACGAGGACATGGTCTAAGAAATCTCGGATATCCCCTATATGCTCTTCATTAATTTTTCTTTTAAACATTACATCAATTGTATGTTGATACACAGTAGTTTCTTGCGGAAGCGTGAAACTAAAGGTTTGAACGATTCTCACGTCATTTTCCCAAATGGAAAGCAACGATTGTTCAATTTGACTGCAGTGTTCCATAGCTTCCCGCGTCTCCATCATAAACTGCAATGACAAGGCACAACCTATATTTTTGTCTTCCCACTCTAATATTTCTCCTGCCAAATCATTCGCTGAAGCTTTTAACATAACTGCGGCTCTCACATCTGTTTGATCTACCAAAGCGAATTGAAGAGCAAAATCTCTTGATAAAACCGCAAAATCCATCCGATCCTTCCGATCCAAAATTGTAATTTTACGTTCAATCGTATCCAAATCATATATATGATTTTCAAAAGCAACTTTTAAATTCTCAAAAATAGTCGGATCATACATATTGACACCTCCATAGCTGCTGATGCACTCTTTTGAAAAAGAACTATAACAAAGTATAACCATTCTACACACAAATAAAAAAGGACAGAGCTGATATGCGCTGTCCTTTTGTTCTATAGATTAAAATGCTGGTATGGCTGTTTCATCATAATTCTCCACCAAAAACTCACGCACTTCAGGGCTTAGCATAGCTTCAGCCAATTTTTGAATTGCCTCCCAGTCTTTATTGTCTTCGCGTGCAACTAATGTAATGGCAAAATCATTTTCGATACCTTCCGTAAGCAAAGCATCGCTTTTGGGAGTCAAACCAAGCGGAGCAGCATAAGCTGGTGTCATAACGACCGCATCAGCGTCATCATACATACGGGCCAACATTAACAAGTCCACTTCTTCAAACTTATAGTTTTTCGGATTTTCCACAATATCGGCTTGTGTATAATACGTATCCGTTTTTTCCCCTAAAGTAATGACACCGTGTTGAGCCAATAGAGACAACGAGCGGTCAATATTGGAAATATCATTTGCCATTGCGATGACAGCACCTTCAGGCAGTTTTTCAATAGACGAATAGTCTTTCGAATAAACACCGTAATTCGCAAAATAGATCGGTACAATCGGCACTAAATTTGCATCATTGTTCCGGTTGAATTCCTCCATATACGGAACGTGCTGGAAGAAGTTCGCATCTACTTCTTTTGCAGCAAGGGCGCTGTTCGGTTGTACATTATCCCCCAATACGACAACCTCAAGATCAATTCCTTCTTCTTCAAGCTGTGGTTTTACGATATCAAGAATTTCTGTCATTGGTGGTATAAGTGATGCAACTTTCAATGTCACGTTTTCACCGTTCTCTTTTACTTTCTCAGCTTTCTCTGCGTTCTCTGCTTTTTTGTCATTACTGCAACCTGCCAAAATGATCAGTAGCATAGACGCCAACATTAGCAATTTCTTCATGATGTGATATCCTCCTGTTTCTTACCGTTTGTCTAGTAACCGCGCTATAGTCGTCCCTGCAAATTGGATAAACTGCACAAGTATGACCATAATGATGATCATATACATCATTAAGTCCGTCTTAAACTGCTGATAGCCATATCGAATGGCAAAATCCCCTATTCCCCCGCCTCCGACTACGCCCATTATGGTCGAATAAGATATAAAGCTAATAATCGACGTCGTCAAGCCTAAGACAAGCCCAGATCTTGCTTCAACGTAAAGGAATTTAAAAATGATTTCTTTTACAGAAGCGCCCATTGAAACCGCCGCTTCCATTACACCTTTTGGCACATCCAACAAAGATTGCTCGACTAAACGGGAATAATGGGCAATTGCAATGATCGACAAAGGAACAGTAGCGGCAGTCGTACCAATTGCTGTCCCGATAAGCAGCCTTGTAAAAGGAAGTAAAAACACAACCAACAATAAAAACGGAAATGAGCGTATAATATTCACTAATAAATTCAATATCGAAAATAGCAATCTGTTTTCATATAATTGGCCTTTTCTACATAGGAACAGCAACGTACCGACAGGAAGACCGACGAATACCGCGGCGACAATCGAGACACCGACCATTGTAAAGGTTTCTCCGATAGACTGCCATATTTCAGCTTCATACTGAAGCAAAATGTCAGGCATTCGCTCCACCTGCCTTTGTCAATTGTTCAATAAAATATTCCGGGCTGTTCTCTATCGGCTCAATCCCTGTTGGCTCCGCAGTGACAGTATCATAGATTTGCCCATCTGCCATAACAGTGACCCGATTGCATATGCTCCGGATCACTTCCATCTCATGGCTGACAATGACAATTGTCACTCCTAATTGATTAATATCTTTCAATACGCCAAGTATTTCGGCAGTCGTATTCGGGTCCAGTGAAGAAGTCGGTTCATCGCAAAGCAATACTTGCGGATGATTGGCTAACGCTCTTGCAATCGCTACTCTTTGCTTTTGCCCGCCGCTCAGCTGCGCGGGATATTTATCTTTGAATTGCTCAAGCCCAACAAAACGCAAACATTCCAAAACTCTTTCCTTACGCTTGCTGCGCTGGAATTTCGAAAGTTGCAATGAAATTTCAACATTGTCATACACTGTTTTATTGGCAACTAAATTAAAATGCTGAAAAATCATTCCGATAGATTTCCTTGCTTGTCTAAGCTCTTTGCCACTTAAGGAAGTTAGCATTTGACCGTTAACCTCCACTTTTCCTTCCTCTGGGATTTCCAATAAATTCATCAACCTCAGTAACGTTGACTTACCAGCACCACTCGCTCCTATAATGCCGTGTATCTCGCCTTTATGGACCGTTAATGAGACAGATTGAATTGCCCGATATCCTGAAAAAACTTTACTGACATTATGTAATGCGATCATAAAAAAATCCCCTTTCCGAAATGTAAGGGTGACTAAAACCTTTCCCATTATAGCTTAATATAGTGTTACTGTGAATATATAAAACCGCCCGTTGAATACTATCATCGGACGGTTGCTTTAGATAAAATAGAAGAGATGACTGTCTGAATGTCTCCCTCATTTTTAATGGTGAATAGTAGATCGGCTTCCTCTTCACCAGGCTCTACATGAACTTCAGCTTCTTGGCGTGCGAGCACTTCATCAAAAGTCGCTGCACTTCTAAATATGGACGTGCTCCGCTTCGTAACGGCCACCCTATCTTTAAGAATGTCAAAAGGAATATTAAAGTACACAAGAATTGTCGCAAAGCCATTGTCTTTAAAATAGTTCAGCAGTTGTATACGACCATTGCGAGAACGATTTGAGTTACAAATGATTAAATGGAAGTCGGTTTCTTTCATTGCATAATCAACAATCGTTTGGCTCATTGCATGCTTCAGTGTATTCGGCCCACTGTCAGGCTGTAAAGAACGATAATAACGGTTAATGAATTCCGCCTGATAGTCTTGGTCTATGACGACCGAATTGGGCAATTGCCCATTGAGCACCTTTGCAAAAGTCGATTTCCCGCTATGCGTTTTCCCAACTGTCATAATGACGAATCTTTTCATAGAGCATCTCCTTTCTTTCGACTGAAGTTACTCTTTCAATTTCTCAATAAACTCTTCTTGAAGTATACCCATATGAATGATGTCATGCCATTGGCCTTTTCGGAACAATGACTGACGGCTGACCCCTTCTTGTTCAAACCCAATTTTCTTATACAAATGGATCGCTCTTTCATTAAATGAAAACACGCGAAGTGAAACTCTATGCAGATTCAGTTCTAAAAAAGCATAGCGAAGCAACAACTGCATCGCTTCATTGCCATACCCTTGTCCCCAGAAACCCTTTTCTCCAATATCGATTATAAACTCTGCATTGCGATTTTTTGGATCGATATTAATTAAAGAAGTAATTCCAATTGGCCGTTCACTCTCCTTATGACATATGATATAGCTCTTGGAAGAAGTGGAACGAAGGATGACGGATTCAACAAATTGTCTCGTTTCCTCTAAAGAATAAATATCTAAAGAAGGATTTGTCGATACCATAACGTCCATATCATTTCTCCATGAATGATATAACGGAACATCCTCAATGATCATTTTCCTTAAATATATTCTCCCGGTTTCAAACATATATAGCACCCCTTTCACATTAATTAACGTCTTCACTCGAAAAACGAACCACAAATTTTTTCAAGCGCCCATTTCGGCACGACGAAACGAGCTGTCATAAGCGGATCGACAATTTGGCAAATTTCGGATTGCCCAATCGCGCTCATTAACATTGTCACTTCACTTACCGGCAACGCAGATTTCTCCACAATCCGTTCAATCATTTCTGTCGCAGCCGTTTTTGCCGCTTCGTCCAAAGTAGGTGCAGACACAATTTGTGTGAATGCATTTGCATTTTCTAACATTGGGTGGCGCAAAGAAACATCTTTCAAAACCGTTAACGTTACAGTCACCTCTCCAGCAACTTCAACGCCTGAAACACTCACTTCCCCATCACCCATCGCCGCGTGCAAATCTCCCAATGCAAATAAAGCACCCTCCGCAAAGACTGGAAAATAAAGCGTCGCACCTTCCGTCACCATTTTATTGTCCATATTGCCGCCGTGTGCACCTGGCGTCCCGCAATTAATACCTTCCCCTTCAGGTGCAACGCCAATTACACCAATCATTTTGTTCAGTGGAATGCGTAAGTCATTGAACAAAACATGTCCATCTGTAATTGGCATTATTTTCGACTCCATTTTCGCCAATGTATGACCCATCACACCTAATTCCGGACCGACAACCATGACACCTTGCTGTCCGATTTCAATACGTTCGATTTGTACTTTTAACACATCCCCAGGCATTGCGCCTTCCACATATAGCGGTCCTGTCGCCGGATTAATTTTATCCCAATCAATGGATGCCACTTCAGTATCCGCGGATTGAATTTGGTTTTGAAAGCAATCATACGTCTGTATTGTCACTGTAGAACCCGATTGCACCTTTCGAATCGGCTCATTCTCTTTATTGAAATCATAAATAATCCCTTCTTCATATCCGATCATCGTCACTTAATATGTCCCCTCTCTAGGTAAATTACATTTCCATAAGCATACTAAATTTTATAGTATTCTTCTATTTTTTTGATAATTATTATTGAATCTATAAGAAGGACAAGAAACTCCTACAAAGAAACAAATTTTCAATCTTGCTCTTCAAGAATGGATATGATAATATGCAAGTAATTACTTGCATCGTGAGGAGTTGGATCGTTTGGCGACACAATCTACTGCGGACCGGATAATTGAAGCAGCTATTCAACTGGTTAGCGATAAAGGATATGCAGCAGCTACAACAAAATCGATTGCTGAATTGGCAGGTGTAAATGAAGTAACCGTATTCCGCCATTTTGGCAATAAACGAGGCATTTTGAGGGCGATTGTTGAGAAGTTTTCTTATGGTCCTATTTTGCAGAAGACACTTGAAGTAGATGTTACATGGAATTTGGAGACAGACCTGCTCCATTTTGCGATGGAGTATTCAAAATTCATGCTGTCCATTAAGGAATTCGTGCTCATAGGATTTAAGGAAGCGGGCTCTTTCCCTGAAATCGATGAAGAAATTGCAAACGTTCCCCGTTTTATTAAGAAGCAGCTTATGCACTATTTTGCAGAGATGCAGCAGCGTGGAAAGATGATAGAGTGTGATGTAGAGGCAGTTGCCCTATCATTTATCGCAGTCAATTTCGGTCATTTCGTTTCGGCTGCCCGTTTAGGAAATAGCGTAACAGAGATAGACATATCAGATCAGTTGAAGACGAGTGTAGCCATTTTTCTTAGGGGATTAACCCCCTAAGAAAAAATTTTGCTTGCGATGCAAGTAAGTACTTACATGAGAGGTTGTGAATTGATTGGCGGGTTTAAAAGCTTTATTCAAATTGCGAGGTACGTATTTAGGGATTATTGCAGCAGTCATGTTTCAAATTATTTTCTTTTCAATTTGGCTCACTGCATATAAAGGGGTGCAAGACAGGACCGACAGCTTAACGATCGGCATTGTAAATGAAGACGAAGAAATTGGAGAACAAATGATACACGAACTGGAACAATCATTGCCTTTTCAAGTGAAACAGTTCAATTCATTGCAAATTGCTCAAAAAGAAATGAATGATCGTACGATTGAGATGGTCATTCAAATCCCTTCTGATTTCTCATCATCCATCATTGCAGCAGAACAGCCATCTATCATTTATTGGATCAACCAAGCTACTGCAACATTCAGCAAAACAATGATGGAAACAGCTTCGTTGCATATTACAGATGAAGTAAATACCACTCTCTATGGCATGCAGACACAAAGTACAATTTCAGTTTTTAATGAACAGTTAGGGCAACTTCCGCTTGATGAGAAAGTTGCACAAGCGATCGGGGAATCTGTTCAAATGGCAGTAGGTTCGTTGCATCCCAATATAGTAGAGGAGAAGATTAACAAAACCAATGCGGTCGATGACTTTTCCGCCAACTTGGTGCCATTAATGGTCATCATCTCTTCATTTGCAGGCGCAATGGTCATGATTATGCAAATAAACGAAGCGTCTCACTCAATAAAGCAGATGCATTCAAAATGGAGCCTGTTCATTGGTATGCAATTGATCAATATTGGTGTTGCGTTTATACTCCCTTTTTTGACGATCGGTTTAATGTACCTTTTTGGCATTGAAATCCAAGAGCCTTTGATAGTTGTTTACTTATTCCAAGCCATTATGTTTTTGTCATTCCTCTGTTTCGCACAACTATTCGTCGTTTTGTTAGGGAATGTTGGCATGCTTTTCAATATTTTGTTGCTTTCTCTCCAGCTTGTAACTTCGGGCGTTTTAGTGTCTACTAAACTTTTGCCTAATGCGTACAGTAAATTGTCTACAATTCTGCCCGCTACTTACGGTGCAGATGGCTATTATTCAATCGTTTTCGGTGGAAGGGATGGCATTTTAATGGAGAATATCGGTATTCTTCTTATGATTACGGCAATTGCGCTGCTCATCTCAGTAGTCGCCATTGCAGCTCGCAAAGAAGTTCAGGAAGATCGTCTACAGTAATGATTCGTTTCACCTCTTCTTACAACATAAGAACTGAATAGTCATTCATTTTATGCTATTCTATCAATAGATCATGTTAGTGAGAAAAGAGGTATCGCGATTGCTATTAAAAACTTCAGCCATTAATGGTGAACAAGGTAATGTTCGCTTTATAAACGGGCATGTATCATTTCGTACTGTCAAATTGAATGTATATTGCTTTGAAACAGATGGAGTTTTAATTGATACCGGCGCTCGAACTTTATCAAAGGAGTTTAAACCTTTCTTTGCACAGTCGGACGTCGATCAAATTGTCATTACGCACGCCCATGAAGACCATACCGGCGGAGCTGCCTATTTGCAAAAAGAATATGGATTGCCGATCTTCATGAATGAAATGGCGATTGAGAAGTGTGCAGAAAAAGCTATTTATCCACTGTACAGACAGATGTTTTGGGGAAGAAGAAGGCCGTTTACCGCAGAACCGATTGGCGAAACATTTTCATCGAGAAATGCGTCATGGAAAGTAATTGCAACACCCGGCCACTCAGATGATCATCTATCATTCCTAAACGAAGAAACTGGCCAACTTTTCTCTGGAGATTTATATGTGCAACCAAAAACGAAAGTGATTTTGCGCGAGGAAAGCATTCCTTTAATTATTAGCTCGATCGAAAAAATGTTAACGTATGACTTCTCCGAGCTTTTTTGCTGCCATGCGGGTTATATAAAAGATGGACGACAAGCCTTGGAAAACAAGCTATCCTATTTATTGGAGCTTCAAAGCAATGCACGAGATCTCCATAAATTAGGATACAATGAACATGAAATTCACATGCAGCTCTTTAAAAGAAAACATCCGATTACGTTCTTTTCATCTGGAGAATGGGATTCCATCCATATTATCCGCTCCATTTTAACGGATGGCAAAAGTTGAAAGCGATAACCGCCACGCGCATTCTACTTACGCAAAGCAAATAAATAAGTCCGTACAAACGGACGCCAGACTGTAGACAAAGTATCCTTTCACTTTGTCTACAGTCTTTTTAGGGTCTACGCATTTGAGTAAACGAAGCGCTTTACACGCGATGCTCCGCCAAATAAGACACAATGCATCCGTAAGTGCGGAGATAATTACCTGCACTTATAAACAGACGTCCGCTAAATTCGAATAACAAAAACAGGCCCCGAAAGACCTGTTTCATTACTCCATCAATTCCGATACGATTTCAAACGAACGTAATCTGTCTTCATGTGAATAAATGCCGCCACTAATAATAAGCTCGTTCGCTTTCGTCAATTGCAAGAAATCTTCCAATTTCTGTTTTACTGTTTCAGGGCTGCCAACAATTGTAGAAGGCCAATCTAATAATTCCGCGATTGCTGCTTTTTCAAACTCTGAGAATGCGGTATTCGGATCATCAACAGGCGGTTGGAATTTCGCCGTGACTCCTCTTCGGATGTTTAGGAATTGCTGTTGATAGGAAGTAGCGAGCCATTGCGCTTTTTCATCCGTATCTGCCGCAATGATGTTAACGCCTAACATCACATATGGTTCTTGAAGGTCCTTAGAAGGACGGAAACGCTGATGATACAGCTGTAAAGCTTGCATCATATACGCCGGAGCAAAATGGCTGGCGAATGAAAATGGTAATCCTAACTCCGCAGATAGCTGTGCGCTGAATCCGCTTGAACCAAGGAGCCAAACCGGTATATCTTGCCCCTCGCCAGGAACAGCTCGAACCCGTGCTGACGGGTCGTATTTGAAATAATTGCGCAACTCGGCAAGCTGCTCCGGAAAATCATCCCCGCTGCTATGCAATGTGCGGCGAAGCGCATAAGCTGTTGCTTGATCACTTCCTGGAGCCCGTCCAAGCCCAAGGTCAATCCTGCCCGGATACATTGTATCAAGCGTTCCGAACTGCTCAGCAATAACAAGCGGTGCATGATTCGGCAGCATAATGCCACCCGATCCTACTCGAATCGTTTTCGTTGCCCCCGCAACATGTCCAATGATGATCGATGTTGCAGAGCTTGCGACACCTTGCATATTATGATGCTCGGCAAGCCAATAACGGTTATATCCCCAACGCTCCGCATGCTGCGCGAGATCGACAGTATTTTTAAAAGATTGGCCCGCATCGCTTCCTTCATTAATCATTGCCAAGTCAAGAATCGACAGAGGTATCCCATTGAATTTCTTTGCGAAAGCATTTATCAAGTGCATTCACTCCAATTTTTTCCGGTTAATGTAACCGTTTATTTTTCCAAACTGCGACCTAACCGTCACAACTTGACGACAGCCGCTTTCTAACATCATAACTCTTTGATACCTACATCGCATGCATTCAGCTTATGCCCATACACCATTTAAAAACGCATAAAATCTTTCAACAACGCATAATCACATCCATTTTGCGCATAACCATCCGGTCAAAACGCATAATGCAGTTGAAAAACGCATAATTGCCCCGTAACACGCATAACACCTCTATAATTGCGCATAAACAAATAAAAAAGCGATTCCTCTGTACAATATGAACAGAAAATCACTTTTTATCATTTAGCCGCCTTTTATTCCAAACCTCTTACATAATGAATTCAACGTCGCACAACAATTTGTGCATTCGCAACAGGGTCATACTCCTCAATATACTGTTCCTCTGCTGGAAAATAGCGTTGCTCATACTTCTGAAGGATAGCTTCTTTACTTCCAATATAAGTATCTCGTTGCAACACTCGCTGTAGTCGCTTATCACGGTCGACATCCAAATAAACGACAGTATCAAAATACTGCCTCAATGCGTCACGCTGTAAAAAGACACCTTCAATAATGACGGGCACTCCTTTGCGAATGGTCACGGCTGTCTCTTCATATTCATCCGACTCTTTGTTATAAAGCTCAATAACGTTATTAATTTCCTCGCCATTTTTAAGTGGATTTAAAACTCGTTCAATCAAATAATCATACCGCCACTGATGCTCATAGTATAGTTTCCAAGGTTCGATATGTGGATTGTAGCGGACATGCCTCGGGTGGATGAAATCATCCAAATGGAATAGAACAGCACCTATCTTTTGCTGTAGTTCCTTGGCGAATGTCGTTTTTCCTGAGCCTCCTAAGCCATCGATTCCGATAATTGATTCGCTATGAAGGCTATGTAATAACTTTTCCATATATACTCCTCTCTCAAAGAGTCAGCCATTTCTTCAAATGATTACGAACCGCATCAGCATTTACTTCCCTCTTTGGAATGATGTAAGCGCTAATCGCACTATTGTATAAATAAAAATGGCCAATATCCTCTTTAAAGCTTTTAATCGCTTCCCAATTTACATTCGTTTCACCGTTCTGAGTACTATCCGTAATCCCTTTTTTCTGCATCTTCAGCACATGTTCACCAATAAGCCCTTCATTTTTCCCTTCCTTTAACATTTTCCGAACTTGACGGGTAATATGCCAATAAAAATATTTTGGATAAAACAGTACCCAAATGACCGCCGTTATCGTAAAGGTGCTCAATAACGGAGCAGCCGGTATTTCTGTAAATATGGACAGCAAATAAGCAAACAGCAAAAAAATGAGAGGCGATGCAAGTCGTTGCCAACGCAAAGAGTTCCTTCCAATGTTCGAATTCTTAACATGGTATACATTGAAAGCCACTACATCTTCTTCAGTTAATTCATACCGAATTTCCATCATTTCCTCCTATTAACCTTTTATGCTTTTAGACTTCTCTATTTATGTAATTTACGAAAGAACAATACTTTTATTGTACCATACACTCTTATCTCCTTTATGGTGAAAATTCGAATGACAATATTGAAAAGGAGCCTCTACAAAAGAGACCCCTTTCAAACAACGAATTACATTACGTACGATCCCAAAAGCGTTTTTGCGCGATCGCTGCAATGAATTGATTTGTGAAATCTGGATTTTCCGAAGCAACGATAACTCCGTCTAAATTATTTTCCTCTGTATTGAGAAGGTATTGCTCTCCTCCTGCTGCCACTCCAATCGGCTTCATATGCATATAATGCATTTTTATAAAATCAGAAATATGCTGATCAAACATCAGTTGCTTTTCAGAATTTCCTCCGACAACGTAAATTGCATCGTAAAGAACCGGGTGCACTGTTAAAAACGATTTGTCGATTTCAAGCTCATTTCCTTTCGAGCACGTAACTGTTTTTAATGTCTCTCCGATTTTCTCGAATAAAACGCCATTTTCTTTAAATGCCTGTAAGACATTTTGTACTTCCTCGCCATTAAATCCATTGCCAATTAAGACGGCAACTTTTTGCGTCATCGCAGAATGCGGCGAATTTAGTTGGCTGAGCGATGGATAACTTTTATCAATTTCAACATGTGAATTTGTGGGTGGTTCCACACCAATATTTTCAGCGATCATTGTCGCCATTTCCTTATCTACATTTGCTAGCATTTCAACGTTCTTCTGGCGAAGTTCTTTGTCCTTGACGCTTCCAATATGATAGCTGAACGATTCGATTAAGTCTTGCTTCTCCGGCATCGACAAACTATTATAAAACGCTCTCGCCTGTGAATAATAGTCTTGGAATGAATCGCTCGGATGTTCCCTCGTCACATGTCCTTCCACTTTTTCGGGATAATTCTCGTATCCGCCTTGCTCTGGAGAAATCTCAGCTGGAGAATTGCCTGCGAGCGAGTTGTTATGATAATGGACAGAATCCGTATCGATCGGATATTTCAAATAGCTGTCCCGATAATTATTTGTCGCTTCCGTAAGGGGACGATTTACTGGAAGATCTTCATAGTTTGCAGAATGATGACGATGCAATTCTGTATCACGGTAAGCAAATGATCTGCCTTGCAATACAGGATCATTCGTAAATTCAATGCCTGGTACTAAATTGGCTGGATTAAACGCCGACTGCTCTTCCTCAGCAAAATTATTATCAACAAGACGATTCAATGTCAGTTTCCCAATGATCTTCAGTGGAATTTCTTCCTCCGGCCAAAGCTTCGTATCATCCAAAATATCAAAATCGTATTTAAACTCGTCTTCCACATCGATTAGTTGAACACCTAACTCATACTCAGGATAAAAACCATTTTCAATCGCTTCAATTAAATCTCTGCGATGGAAATCTGGATCGACTCCGCCAATGAGGTTTGCTTCATCCAGTAACAATGAATGGACTCCTAATTTCGGTTTCCAAGCAAAGCGCACAAACGTTGATTTGCCTGCTTCATTTATAAAACGGAACGTGTTGATTGGATAGCCTTCCATCATCCGCCAGCTTCTTGGACGACCCCTCATGGACATGAGCCACATAATCATATGAGCGGATTCAGGATTATTCACAACATAGTCCCAAAAATTGTCATGTGCCACGGTCGCTTGAGGTATATCCGTCTTCGGATTTGGTTTTGCTGCATGGGTGACGTCTGCGAATTTCATTGCGTCAGCTAAAATGAAGACCGGAAATTGCAAAGCAAGAGAGTCATAATTCCCTTCCTCCGTATAAAATTTCACCGCAAACCCACGAATATCTACAGCCGTATCTTTCGAGCCTTTGCTTCCTATAAAATTTGAGAACCTTACAAATACAGGGGTTTTCTTATTAGGCTCCTGAAGAAATTTCGCCACAGTGTACTCCTTCATCGATTCATACAACTCAAAGTCCCCGTATGCACCGAAACCCCGGGCATGTACCACTTTTTCAGGAATCCTTTCTCTACTGAAATGCGATTGTTTTTTGTAAAAATGGAAGTCTTGCATGAGCAACGGTCCACGTTTTCCTGCCCTTAACGTCTTTTGGTCATTTGAGACTTTCGCTCCGTTTTCATCCGTCATAGGATTATTAGGGCCTGTATTCTGTTTGCGATACTGCTGTAGCTGTGCATCCTTCCCATTTACGTTCATATGCTGTTCATCTTTGTTCATAACTTCACAATCACCCTTTTCATAAAAGTTATTTTCGATGTTTCCGGAAAAGACACCGCCTTATAGGTCATAGTCATTTATGAAATCCATAACCTATCTTCGAGCACTGATAATCTACTTCCCTATGCAACCTCCTTTTAAACTCGGATTGTTTCCTGATTGGAAGCCGTTCTATTTTTCCTGCTCCTACATATGATGGTCGTATACAAATCCCTATAAACTAAAGGAGACTAAAAGATGTATTCCATTCATTTTTACGAAAACGATCTATACGTACTCAATCAAGCATTACAAAACATACCCGTGGTCAATGAAAATATTAGAATTAAAGGACGTACTGGAAAGGTGATCAGTGTGGAAAAAGTGGAAGAAAACAAATACTTCGTGTATGTAGAGTTCGAAAAAATCGTGGATAAAAACAAAGATAATATACAAGGCGGAAAAAAGAGAAAACGATAATAAATGAATCCATCCTGAAAGCATTTGCTTAAGGATGGATTCATTTGTTTTTAGACAGGATTTGTTCGACCTTTAACGATCCAATTTCAATGGAAGTCTCGATATAACCTACAATTTGCTCAAACGTAAACACGCGCAGCTTTTCATTTACAGCTTCTTTATCGTATTTCATATCTTCGAAAACATAAGGGAGGAATTTTTCAACATCCTTCGCCATAACCTCTTCCAAATCGGATATGGGCGTAACAACTTGTAGCAATTTTTTCAAATCATCTTTGCTTCCATAGTGTTCCAATAACTTCCCATTTAACAGTCGGAAATCATTATGATAAAGTTCCCCCAAGTTTTCGTTTGCTTCCATTCGGTTCTTCAGCCAAGGAAGATAGAAACCTTTTAGCCATATGTCATCGGCAATTAAGTGTGTATAATATCCCAATATATAATAGCTTTCCTGTTGGGAATGATATTTACGTAAAAACCCTTCATAATCAATGCTTCTTGAATAATCGGTTACGTCCCCTGTAAAGAAGTGAGATACTTCTTTCGGAGTAACCGCATCCGGAGCGATGCCTCCAAGCAACAACGCAGCCTGGTCCTCTATCGAAAAGCGTTCGGCAATTCGATTTGCGATAAGTAAGTGCATCATTCTTGAACCCACTACACCCAACCCCTCCCTTCAATTTGCCTCAAAACATCCCATTTTCATTAGGAGAATCTTCTAATACCGGCTGTCCAACATCCCACATCTCAACAATTTTCCCCTCATGAAAACGGCAAATGTGCACGACTGCGGCACCAAGATCGTCATCATTTTGTTTCAAGTGGGAATAAACCATTACCTTATCATCCTCGGAAATCGCTATTTTCACTTCAAGGCTTTTGTTTGGGTTCGCGTTATCATTTTGCTTCATTGCTTGCTTTAACGATTCACGATCTCCCGCAAAATATGGGTTATGATGAATGAAATCTTCGCTAACATACTTCTCATATGCCTTATCAATTTCACCAGCAACGATCAGTTGCAAAAAATCGATGGCATTGCTTCTATTATTCTCCATTATGAAAGCATCCCTTCAATCTGTTTTTGTCCAATGGTCATACCAGAGAAATGATCCCCATTCCCACCCTCGCTGCTTATGCAAATTAGTACGCGGTCGTTACAATTACAATCTATTTGTACTCATGTTACAATACTGGGCCTAATTTGTAATTGGCGGATTTGAACCGTATTGTAAGGGCCCCAATTACTCTCCCATTGTAAGTCCGACTTTCCCAGTCGGCGGGTTTGTGTACTCACCTTTGCAATAATCAGCTACCGACATTTCCTTCAATTATGCATTATGCCATTGCTTATTTTAGATGCGACTGTTTCAGACGCTTTAAAAAAACGTCCATTCAAACCAAATCAATCGTCCAATTCAAGCCTTGAATTTTCGTATCCATTTCCCTAAACTCTTTCGATAATTGATCGACCTGCTTTTGGATAGCCGCAACATCGACTGTGCTGACAAATTTAATTTCCGATCGGCTGTATCGGTCGTTTCGGATCGATGCTTCGTCTGCAACTCTCGAAAGGATCAACCGTTTCTCCCATATTTGATCGCGTTCAGCCAATGCATCTGATAGCGTCCGTGTATCATCAAATTGGACAGAGCAATTCGTTTGATTAATACGTTTCACCAATACAGTTAATTCTTTCAAGATGCCATCGAGCTCAGATAGCAATGCATTTGGATCTTCCGATGGCTGTTCCCCTTCTTGTGTTTTCACGTTTTGGCTTATCCTTTTTTTCAGCTGTTCAATTCTTTTTTGATAATCCGCCCGTGCAATCAACGCTTCAGCAAGTTTCATATATGACACTCCTTTATTGAGAAATTCCCGCTTATACACTTCCTTTGTCTAATGTATAGTTCGTCAAAAAGCAAAGAAATCCTTTAAAATTCAAAAATGGGGCTGTCCAATAAGTCCCTAAAATAGAACAGGTGGCGAAAAACGAATCGTTTTTCGCCACCTGTTCTTGTATTTTTCTCATTCAATACTGAAAGTAGCTCGCGGATGCC
>NZ_JBBCZC010000054.1:0-20978 GCF_037144575.1 Sporosarcina sp. USHLN248 | reverse complement strand
GTTTTAGGGTAACAAACGCACTTTCTAGACATAAATGAATACTCAGATGAAGGCTGGCAAGCTTATGTATTTTTCATTGCATTCTTCTGCACTTTTATCTTGCAAAACACAATGGGTGCCAATGCTATTATTATGATGCGTTTTGACTCAGGTGAAATCGGTCAAAACATGAGTGAAATTGTAGCTTATGGAACAGCAGTTATTATAGAAGAGATAAATAAATGACATGGATTATAGGAATTTACAGTATCCAATTCCTTATTCTCATTGTTTTAATCATCGGATCATGGTTCATTTGGGATCGTCGTTTCAAAACAAAACACGGCAGGCAAGTACCAAAAGGATTCATCCGGACAAATGAGATTTCAATTGATCCAATTACGAATAAAAGATTAGTTGTTTACTTCAATCCAGAATCTGGCGAACGTTTTTATAAAGAGGAAGATAAAAATTGAAAAAGAGCCTGTTTTTAAATAGGTTCCTTTTCAATTTTATCTGCCTTTACTTATGGTACGGTTCACCGTGGTGATTTAAGAAGCAAAAATGAGCATTGGGATTTACTTTCCAATGCTCACTTTTAAATTATCTAGTTACTGAATTTTTTAGTTATACACCTATAATATGGGGAAAATCTAGTGACCCATATTATAGCTTTTATTTATCATTTATTAATTCATTCTCAATATCGACTAAGATATTACTAATAAAGTTTGAAACAACATTATAATCTTCAATAATCCTTTTTAATAAGTAAGAGGGATGATGTTTAAAATTTACATCAAAATCACTTATTACTGTAATATTCGGGGAGTTACGATGTGTCATCTTATTACGACAACTATTAACAAAACTATGATTTCCTTGCCATTCTCCATTAATACTAGTATTATCTTCTTGATTCAAATAATTTGATATTAATGTAGCTTTCTCTTTAAATTTTTTAGAATACCGTGAATTAGGATCAAATATGCGATTGTAATATACCTTATTAGGTTCTACATCAATTTGATAATATAAACGATATATTTGTGCTAACAAATCCCATAGACTAGACGTTCTAAATAATGCATTTTCAATATAATAGTAACTATAAATTTCCTCAATAGAGTTATTCCTAATAAGTGAAAATTGTTCTTGGACATTTGTTGAATATGCATATTCTATTGCTTTTCTAAACGAAAGTTTAATTTTATTATCTAAATCACAGATAGTTTCATAAATGGAATTGTACTGAACTATTTTACTAATAGATAAAGGCTCATTCCCTGCTGAAACTACCCCAAATATGTATTTTTCCTTTTCTATCATTACTCTAAATTGGTTTTCATCATAATAGATCTCATCTATTTTACTTAATAAATATTCGACTTCTTTATTATTTTTATTTACCATACTAATTATCCCCGTCCAAAACATCTAAATAATAAGATATACTTTATTTAGTTATTATTAAATATTAAAAACCTATTCACTTTGACACCTAATGTCATAACAGGTATATATAACATGCTGAATTTCCATCCGTAACCTAAATAGATTTACTAATATAATTAAAATATTAATCAATCATCAAGGTTGTTTATTTATCCCAATTATAATCCTTAGACATTTTGCATTTTTTATTACCCCACATATATTCAACAGGAAAAGTGAAGCGTGAAGACGGTTATCTGATTCAGCAAAAGAGTAAAGTACAAGAAGTCTGTCCCCCCTGTTTCTCTTTGTATCATGCTTTTTTGTAGGATCCAGAAGTAAATAATTTTCATACAAAAACACAACTATATAATACTATAATCTTTTAACTGTTTTAGATCATATATTCGATCTGACTTAAAGGCATATAAAGCATTTAACGTACTTTCAATTACATCACTATTAAATGATCTTCTACCGAATCTAAAACCTTTACTTCTTAGTCTTTCATTATTTTCTTCAACACCCTCAAAAAAACTTATAATATAATCAATACGTTTATCTAATGGGATTCTTGCAATGTCTAACCATTGTCTTCTTAACTCAAGTAGGAAATGTTTAAATGGCAGCGGTTCATTCCACGGAATATTCGCAGGTTGGTCACTACTTAATAGCATTTCACAATACTCACATTCTTTATCAAAAAAGTTTCTTAAACCTCTATTAAAGGCTAACGATAATTCTTGTGGTCTGTATTCACCTAAAGTATTTGGATCATAATACCAAATCCCTCTTCTTCTTATATCTTCATTTGTATCATCTTCATAAAAAATATCTGGATCAAACGTCCTAACATTTCTATAATTTCCACTTGCTATTATAGAAACACCTGCAGCACCATAAATTAGGCTTTGTTGATTTGTATATCCTAGTATAATTTCTTTACCAGATAGATTTAGGCTTGTAAATGCATCCAACACTGAATATAGATAATTTTCATCAGATATTAAATAGTCACTTGGAGATTTTAATACAACATAGAAGCCATCTATGTCCTTATATTGGATATAGATGCTGATTAGTTCATCAAAGGCACTTTTATTTCTAATTAAGTCTGGTCCCAATGGAAGGCTCAAATACTTTTTCTTTGAAGAATCATACTTTAATCCACCATCAATCAAATATTCCTGTATACTAATCCAATCATCGTTAAATGAATTACTGTATATATTCGGTATAATTAACTGATCAGTTTGAAGTGTTAAATCTTGATATTTCAAACAATTTATACTGAATTTAGATGCCACTTGAGAATTAAACTCTAAAGTCAAATAATCAAGACCTTCAAAATAAGGGAATTGTAAAATCTTCTCTAAATTCGTTCTTGGTTCATAGAATTGCGGATCAAATAATATATTTACACCCTTTTTTTAAGTTTCTTTGAATGTTCTTCTAAATTTTCTATACCTGTATTTCTTTGCAATGAACGTGGGGATAATATTACTCCTAAATTACTAAATTTATTTGCAAATTCCTCGTTCAGCTGTTTCATTCCATAACCTTGCTGTAAGAAAAAAGCCATAATAAATCCTCCTTTTAATATAACAAATTCATTACTTGTCTTGCTGTTGCCGGTCGTCTATGTACAGATTTTTCTAAGCATTTATTTATTATGTAATTAAGGTTAGCATTTGTAGTCGCTAATTCTGGAACATCCAAAACTAAAGTATTATGTAAAATAGCTTCGTTTGAGTTAGCATTAACCTTAAACGGATTTTCTCCCTTTATCATTTCATACATAATTATTCCCCATGAAAATAAATCTGTTCTATTACATATAATCTTCTTTTTATTTTGTATTTGTTCTGGTGCCGCATATCCAATTGTCATTGGACCAAATATAGCCAAATCAGCAGTTAACGAATCTTGTGTCAAGTCCCTTACAATTCCAAAATCTAATATATACGTTTTTTTCTTGCTATGGTCTAAAATAATATTTTCTGGTTTAATGTCTCTATGAACTAGATTATTTGAATGAATTTTTTCAAGACCTACCAATATAGAATTTCCTATATCTATAATCTCATTCATTTCACTATTCGGACAATAATTAACAATAAATTCTCTTAGTGTAGTTCCTTCAATATATTCTTCCAATACATATATATAATTCCTATTGTCTACAGCAATAAAGTCGAATTCATACACGTTGGGGAACTCTTCTCCATTCAGTTTAGATGAAATATCTAATTCCCTTAATGCTCTTTTAATATTACTTTCATTATGTAACTCTATTAGTTTTAGAGCTACTTTACCATATTTATTATGTACTCCTACAAATACCTCTTTCTGTCCACCACTGCTTAACTTTTCTATCGCATTTAAGTCTTTGAACCTTTCTCTGCAAAATTCTATTAAGTTTGCCAAATCAGTATTCCCCCAGTACTATTTTCTCGTTAATTTCCCAAAGCAAAGGTGTATTAATCAACTTCCCTCTTTTTACTGGTTTCAATTCGCATGATAAGTTCTTATCATCAGCTATATACATTCCAACTCCAGTTTTTAAACATTTTTCATAACTTTTATGTATGGTTGCTTCAGATAGTCTAGGCAATAAAACATATGAATCATTTGTAAACCATAGATGTCTTTCTGCCTGATCTATTACATACTTCCAATTGGTTAACTTTGCCTCAACTGTACTTATACTTTTTATAACTAATAACTCTTTCGCAGGATAAGATTTTACTAGATGTCCCTTTATTTTAATTAAATGCATATTCTCCATTTCCAATAGAAGAGAAAGTATTCTTTTTTCAGGATAACAAAAGAATTTATTTAATGAGTCCATTTTCACCCATGATTTACCGTATAAATATGATAGTACATAACTATGTATGCGCTTAAATTTTATATCGTAGATACCTCGTCTTCTTTCACTTAAAATTGTAGGGTCAAACTTAATGACAACTATATCGGGGCGACCAAAATTAGTTTCGAGTTCGGTAATTATTTTGGTATTCTTGCTTTTCCTTTTATTTATAAAAAACTCTACTAAATCAGCTTCTGTTTCAAACATAATAACTCCTAATATTTAATGATTTGTAAACCTTCAATTCTAATTTCTAATTTAATAATATCACTTTAAATCACTTCTTACAAAAGTTGTCTATATTTTTAGATATTTACAAGGTGAAAAGTCCCTTTTCTAACAAGATGTTTGACAGTCCACTTATTTTGTATGATTTTTCTACACTAGTTTTTTTATTGTAAGATACATTTCTTCTGTTAAAAAGTATGTTTTCTTCTCCCATCATTCTGAGTGACACACTCAGTTATGATTTTCTATCTAAAGTAACGAATATTGGTTACCATGTTTGCACCTAAATAATCCTAAGAAAATCGCATACTCTCGTTAAGAATTATTACTACTGAATATCCCAAATCAAACTGAATTATTTGTAAAGAACAGGTGCGTTTTATGACTAAACTATCACCCATTAATAAGCAAATAACCAGTATCAAAATAGTACTGGTTATTTGCTTCTATTATAGTTTTTACTTTTTAAATATATTCTGTACCGAATTATCAAATTTTATCGTTTAGTTTTCCTTCTAACTGTTTTATAATATTCTATATTCAATTTCAGTATCTGATAAATATCTCTGTAATAAGTCTAAGTCAAATAACTGTTCAACAATAAATGACTTCTCAGCAAATTCAGGTAGGTACTTTTGAAATTTAGCTATCTGAATATCGCCAATATATCTTTCTAATACGAAGAGTTCCTCCCTAGTAACGTTAATTTGAATTTCTTCAATAATCTCTTCAAGACGTTCGTAAGGGTAACCTTCCAATTTAAACTTCACTTTTTGATAATCTGATTTAACTTCTGCACCGGTATAATGTTTTAATAAAGTTGCTAGGGTATAGTTTACCTCGTCACCAGCAAATGTATTTAAGGTAAAACCTTTAGGCTCTTCTTCAATGACCATCATTCCCAGCTTCATCCCAAAATGTTGAAAATCCATACGATATTCTTTTAATCTTTGAGAAGCGTCTTGATCGATATATGGAAAACTATCATGACTTGATAAGATTCTAAGTATCTGCTGTGCAATTGCAAAAGAAGTTCTTTGACCGGAGCCTTGCCACAATGGGATAGCACCCTTTTCAGCTTTATTAGCATGAATAATAAATCGTTCCTTATCGATTTCAACTGCTTTCCATACTTGACCGTTTAATACAAAATGGAATGGTTCATTCTCCTTATAAAAGGCATTTACAAACCAAGAATCTAGCGTTCCAACTTCACGATTTTGATATTTCACCATGAACTCTTGAGTTGTTTCAAAAACTGAACATAGTTCTAAAAAGTTTCTTCGTGAAAAGGTCTCTTCTAGCTGATCTGACAAAAAGTAAATTCCATCAACTTTTGATAGATAATCATGTTTAAGAAGTCCTTCTATCAGTTCCTTTAGATTAACTTCACTTATACTACTAAAATTCGTCCTATCATTTATCAAATTCACTAATTGATCGTATGTTGCACCTTGCTTTTCTCTAATAGTAGAAAATATTTGTTGGATTAATACATGATAAGCATGTGTTGGAATTTTAACGGATTCAACCCATTTCTCGCGCGCTAACTCAATTAATGAAATACTTCTTAATAGAGATTCCTTATTTACCGTTAAAAATTCATAATGTGCTGACCGTCCTATTCTTCTTCCGGTTCTACCTAGCCGTTGTAAAAAAGAAGATACCGTATTGGGAGCATTGTACTGAAGAATAACATCTAAATCTCCAACATCAATTCCTAATTCCATTGTGCTAGTGCAAGCAACCATTAGTTCACTTTCTTTTTGCAATAGTGTTTCTGTCTGTTCCCGGTAAATCTTAGATATCGATGAATGGTGCAGTCTACTTTGAACTCCTAGGTCTTTTATGGTATTTGCAACTTTTTCAGCTAAAGACCTGCTATCAGCAAAAAATAAACTCTTTTGCTGTTTCAATATGGGGATTACTTTGCTTTGCAATTCCTCTTCTGACCATTCATCAACATATCTTATAAAAAGCTTAGTTTTTCTTTTACTATTTGTATTAGGCTGTATCCAAGACTGGTTTCGTTTACTAGAACCTTGCATCCATTTTAATAAATCATTAGGATTTCCAATTGTGGCAGATAGTCCAATTCGCTGAATATCACACTTTGAATATTGCTGAATTCTTTCTATAATTGACATCAGTTGAATTCCTCGGTCATTATTAGCAAAATAATGAATTTCGTCAATTACAATAAAACGGATATTCTCGAATAAGTTAACACATAACTCACTTCCATTCATTAAAAGAACCTCAAGTGATTCAGGAGTTGTGGCCATTATATGATCAGGATCCCTTTTAAAATGCCTTTTATCTCCTGTTGATACTTCACCATGCCATTTAAACGCGTCAATTCCTACCAATGACCCTAAACCTTTTAGTCGATATTCCTGATTATTAAGCAATGCTCTAATTGGACTGATATAAATAACTGATAGAGGGGGCAAACCTTCATCGTTAATAATACTCAATATAGGAAAAAAAGCAGCTTCTGTTTTTCCACCAGCAGTTGCTGCTTGTATAATGGCATTATTACCCGACAATATAGCAGAAATCGTATCCTCTTGGACATCTCGTAAAGATTTCCATCCCAATTTATCAATGATTCCAGTTTGTAGCCTATTACTTAATAGCGAGAAGGAATTACTACTCATAATTCAATATCTACCGCCGTTTCTCTTCCACCGGCAACTTCAAAGTTATGTTTTACTCTTTGTACAACCTCCGGATTAATATTTAATAAGGAGTGAACATCGTTTCCTTCCTTTGCGGCGTCCAACACAAATAGAAATTCTCTTAAAAATGTTCTGGGTAAAACTGAGACTTCACGATCAAAAGCTATTGTAAATGATTCAACATACTGTTTTATAAATGCATCATCAATAACCATTTCTGGCAGCCAATCGTGTACTTCCCCGTGAATTTGACGAACTTTATGTGCTACTTCGACCAATTGATTTGTAGAAAAACGATTAAGCTTCAAAAGAGGCGTTGAGAAAACCTTTTTGATACCCTCTTTACGCTGTAATGATAATGGTTTTATCCTTGAAAAGAGTGCATCATGTTCTTTAATAGACCGGTCTTCATTCTCAATAAGATCATCTGTGCCTGTAAACAACATATAGCACCCTTTTAAGCGATCCTTACTAACCATATCAATAAGAAACCTTAAATTCTCGAAAGCTTGATATCTAATATCCCTGCGTTCCTTTCTAACTGTTTCAACCTCATCAATAATGATTAATAATCCTTTATAGCCTGAAAGTTTTAAAATATGGAGAAGGGCAAGTAAAAACTCAAAAGCATTCGTTTTATCAACTTTTCCAGTTACTCCAATTTTAGATTTAGCTACCCTATCAATACTGGCATCCCCTGCAATCCAACCTATCGCCCAATCAGAAAGCTGGCGATCCCCTTCCATTAACCCTTTATAAAAACTATGAAAGGCTTGAACAATACCGGGCGATGTCGCGTTGGCTTTTGAAAGTTCATCACTTATCTTTTGTTCCAATAAATTCATGAGTTGTTCTTCATCTTCATCACGCTCATCTGGATCAAGGTCGTATTTTCGAATAATATCCTTTTTTTCCTTAGAAAGCCATTCTTGAATAACTTGTCTAAATGCTGAGTATTCCCGTTGATTTTTAGTTCTAAGGCCAGTCATAATTGCTTGATAAACTGTTTCAAAGTTTTGGAGTTGGACGGATTTACTAATTACAATTTCGGAGACAGCATAATTATTTTCAAGCGCATCCTCCTTTAATACTTCACATAGGAATGACTTACCAGAACCGTATGGACCATATAAGAATTTAAATCCAGCATGTCCATCATTATCAAATGAAATATATTCTAACTCATTATTTAAATGTCTTCTTTCTTCCTTATTTCCCGCTATTAATAAGTGGGTTCCTACATTTGGAACTGTACCGTTTCTTAAAGCACGCAATATAGTTTCACCTATTTTAATATCCACTTTTCCACCTACTTTATAGAGTATTCGTACACTGTTCCATTTATCATTTCTATTTTAAACCAATCTTTACCCTCATCTTTCATTCTTTTGATCAACTCCGACATTGCCTCAGAAACTAAAACGGATTTAAATTTAATCCCTTTTGTATTCGCCCGTTGTAAAAGTTCATTTTCATTCCACTTAGAACTATCTAGGAAACAACTTAACAAGAATTTCTCGCGTTTTGTTAAATCATCCTTATTCTCCTGTAGGAACGATTTTATTTGATCCTGAATATCTACTGTTTCGTCAGCCTTTATCACTTCGTCCAATGCCCCTTGTTGCTCTATCCGCGGGTCATCTATATAATCTAGCGATATATTCCTTGATGATACCGTAAGAACCGGTATAATAACTTCTTGAATAGTTAATCCACCATGACTAAACTTTGCACCGCCACTTGCAGTGAAAAAATAATTACTTGAGGGATAATATTGATAAAAGTCACCTTTATGGTGAGACCAAGCTAATTCCTTAACAATCCAGTCTCCTTTTACTCTATTATCTGCAATAGCATATCGACGTGACTTTTTCACAGATTCTACGTCATTCGGCAAGGAAACCTGATTCCATCCCTCTAAACCGTTTGTTAGTAAGAATCCATGGTCAGCCGTTATAACAACTTCGTCAACTCCGGATTTTAATAGGTTCTCTGTCACTATTTTTATTTTATTTAATAGATGTGGGAACATATAAACAGCTGAATCCTCAATATTTTCACCCGTTGTATCAATCTCGCTAGAATATATAATAATAGTGTCCTTACCATTTATCTCCGTTTGTACATGATTCTTAGACAACTTATAGAAACTTTCCAGATTAACAATCTTTCCTTTGGATCCTAAAACAGTTTCAAGAAGCTTAATACGGTCCTTCTTCGTATTTAGTTGCGTATTATCTTCTGAAGAATAAATAACAAAGTCATCTTTTTCTTTTTTCCATTCCAAAACTGAATTGGAAAGTGGTAATAACGCAGTCATCCCCACCTTCGTAATGGAAGGTAAGGAAGAAAGCATACTTTTAACCTCTACGTCCCACTCTTCATCAATTAAAGATTGTAGTTCCGTACCCATTTCATAACGTAGTGCATCAACATAAATAACTGCCGTTTTCTTATTTGAACCATTTATATTTTCATTCCAAAAATGCCTTTGGTGCGTTATTCCTTCTATTGAATAATCTCGTTTTGACTCAAAGCTTTGTTGAAATTGAGTATTCAAAGGTTTTAAAAACTGATGTATGTATTGCCCATTAGCATACTTAATAAGAGCAAAAATAAGTGGTTCATTTGATTGGTATTGTTCTTCGGCTTTCCTAAATCGATAATCAATGGCCCACCATTTTTGTTGAATATATTCTTTAACAATACCTTCAGGATTTTCAAACTGAGGAACTTGGTTAATATAAACCTTAAACTTGTTCAGTTCCATAATAAAATGTAATAGCTGAGCTAATGAACTCCATTTATTGATAAACTCATTATCAGTTGCCCTTGTGATCCGGGCCTCTGCAATAAGAATAAATTGGTCAATTGAAGGTTGCGTTAAAACGTCAATATTTAATTCACCCGGTAAAATCCGTTTTGAGATCCGCCGCCATAACTCCTCATCGATTACTGAAAAACCTTTTATTGAATATAACTCTTCTGTCTCTTTCAACGAAATTTGTTGTTTAAATTCATTTGATGTCTCTTTCGACCACTCTTCAAAGTGACTACGATAATAATCGTGCTGTGACCAAAGGTTAAACAGTTCACTTCGTCTATGTTTTATTTTGGAATCTGTAGTATAGTTCTCATCTTGAATATCCAATGACAGTTCAGTTTTAATTAATGTATTAGCTATTGTCGCAACAATCTCTTCATAAGTCTGTTGCTCGTTAATAAAAAAGCCATAATATTCATCGGCCAGTTGAGAAAAAGCCTGTAAATTCTCTAGCTCTTTTAATGTTTGATAGTAGGTCTTGTCTGTTATAAAACGCAATATTGTTTCCTTTTTATCAAGTTCATCCATTGATAAGTGGCTCTGTAAAATAAACTGCCCTATTTTTTCCTCATTCAAATTTTCAAGTAAGTCATCTGATAAGATATCCCACTTTGTTTTAATAAACAATAATTGCTTTTGCAAACGTTCACTTTTATTCAAAGGCAGATTAATATTGTAGTGTTTTGATAAAATATCTCTAATGGTATCATCGTATATTTCTGCCAAAAAGACATATTCCTTTAACATTGTTAAATTGCTATAATTGCCGGGTATGTATATTAATACACGGTTCTCAAAATTTGGGGAATACTGGACAATTTTGTGTCGCAACTGCAAAAAGCTCCCCTCAAAAACGAACCGATTTAAGCTTTCTTCCTTAATGAATCTTTCGTATTCAGTTATAAACGATTGATACCTATCCAGCCAAATAACAACTGAACTTTTTCGAAAGTGTTTGTTAAGGTCTTCTGCGACCATATCATAAAATGACTTTTTCATAATTTTATAAAAACACCTACAAAACACTGCAGGTGCTTCAATTGTACCTCCCTTCGCTGATTATTTTTCGATTTTTTTCGCCAAGATCGGGTTCAACGGTTTGATATTATATAAAACTCCTTGATCAATATCCGGCTCATAACCAGACGCAATAATGTCATCTATTTGTCTATCGAATTCTTCTAAGTCGGTAATTTGTTTTTCTATTTCAATTACTCTCTTCTCAAACTGTTTCGCAAGCTTTTTATCATCCGCAGAGGCCATCTTTTTGCGATAAAAGTTCAAATCTTCGTGTGAATTATCCAATATTGGCTTTAAGTGAGCTGATTTTAACTTATAAAGCGTATCAGATGTTAATGAATGATAGTACAATAGTGCATTAAATGTTTTATTTGGACTACAAATATGCCAGTATATTGGCCTATTTTGATACTGCTCTTTCTTTATATGTTCTTTGAAAAAATCCTTTTTAAACCATTCTAATAAATCTTGTCCTATTATTTCTGGAATTTCCTCATCAATTATTGTTTCAATGTTGCTTTCACCACAAATAATTTCCACTACTTCATAAAAGTAATCTTCAATAAAGCTTTCATTCATAACTAAAACTCCGTCACTGTTTATCTTATTAAATTCCTCAACCTTCCACCTTCCAAAAATCACTCCAACTATAATGGATGCAAAACTAACAAAATAATCCTTTGAAATTTTATTTGGTATAAGATTATTTTTCTCTAAGTATTGAATTAGTTCAAGTCGATCTATGTTTTTGCTTACCTTATCATACCACTTTTCAAAATCTGCTTCACTTGGTAAGAATTCAGCAATTTTCCTTATATTTCTGACCTCATTATTTATCAACTCTTTTGTTTGATCATCTATACTAAACAAATCAAAAACAAGTGAGTTATTCTTATTAACCAAAATTAAATATTCTTTTTCTATTTCAAGTAACCTTTTAATAAAGTCGGTAAATAGCATATTGCTATTAAGATAATTATTTATATCAAAGTCTTTCTCTGTATCATCATAAGATAGCATCTGTTTCTTTAACTTAATAATCTCCTTCACATTGCCGGATATTCTTTTCTGGAACTCTTCATCAAGCTTTGATGGTAATCGATGTATATCATTATTTTTAAAGTTTATAGTTGGATTGTATATATCTAATAAATAATCAACAAAATTAGAAGCTAATATTCCGAGGACATAAAATTTATCAACATTGTTCTTTGTATTAATAAAAGATCCCCCTGAATCAAAAATATGTCCTTGCGGTAAATACCTTACACCAAATCCCTTACTTCCTACGCCCGAAAAAGTCAGCCCTTCCTTAAAAAACAGGCTTTGATTCATTAACCTACAGCCCTTATACTCCTTCATTTTTTCTGGACGCCAATCAACAACACTCTTTAATGCACCATAAAACTTCTCTGATCCTCCCCCTTTAGCATATGGCACAAAGTTTCTTTCAGATTCACCGTTTATCTCCCACCAAAACTTAACAAAATAATCATTATAGCCTGTATTTATTCCTGTTTTTGCTTCTCCAAATAGGTCGGTAAATGAAGAATTCTTGGAAATAATTTGCTTAACTTTGTCTGGTAAATAATATAGGAATGGATAACCTTCTAGTTTCGAGAAAAATTCTTGGTTAACTAAAAAGAAGTTATCCTCATTTTCTAAATTAGTACTTTTCTCAATTGAATTAGAATAATTATCTAATTTAATGAAAAGGCTATCATCATTGATTGATTTACCTTTTTCTAGAACAAACATAGATGTACTTACTCGTTCACCACTGATATCATCAAAAGCTCTAGTTCCTAAATGTGCGAATTTATAAATGAAGAAACTATTTAGAATAAACCTTCTGAGTTCAATATACGACTTAATAAACATAAACGATTCTTGAGTTATCATACCCATTAATCCTTTATCGTCTAAAAAATCCATTACTCGTATTATAAATATTGAATAAAGGTCTTGATTAGCATTTTTATAATTATCATTTACAAAATTCTTTAGAACCTCATTCATACTCGTTTTTCCCATATAAGGTGGATTTGTCACAACAACGTCGTATTTTTGCAAGAAAATGTTAAGTAAAAGAACAGACTTTCTAGCTTCATTTGCAAAGAGTTGATTATTAATATCATTAACTTTTGTAGCCTGAATATATACTTGCTCTAAGTACTGGAACAATTCCTCTTCGCTTCGTGAGAGAACCGACTCATCTTGTTCTTCACTAAAATCTACAAGCCCTTCAAAAAGTCCTAAATCTTCATTTTTACTTTTCTTTTCTAGTTCCTTTTGTTTTTTCTGCTTATAATCCTCAATTAAAGGTAATAACCTTTTTTCAGGTTGTATCAAGCTTCCTTTTAAGCGTGTATCAGTAAATTCATCATAAATAATTTCAATCATTTGAAGAACTGTAGGATTATTTTCAAATTGTTTTCTCATTTTAGCCAAACGATCGCCATTTAATAGAACAGCATCGGCACATACGAGATTTACTGTAATTTGATTTTCTTTTATTTCATTTATTGCCGCTTCTTTTAATGATACTCTTACTTTTATATACAATATTAGTGCTGTGAGCTGAATTGCTCTAGCATCAATATCTATCCCATGAAGATTATTACTTAATATTAAAAACGGAATTTTTTCTTTTGGATAACCTTCTTCAACATAGTATTTATAGAATAAATCATATGCTTTGATAAGAAAGTGACCACTTCCACATGCGGGGTCTAATAGTTTAATCTCCTCAAGCTTTTTATGCTCTCTTTCACCATTTATTATTTCTTCACGTAATTTCCCTAAAGAGTTATTTATAATCCAGTCAACAATCCAATCCGGAGTAAATAATTGGGTCGCAGCCGGTATATCAATACTTTTAATCTTCTCTTTTTTATTATATAGACGGTCAAAAACGTCATCTTTTTCTTCTTCATTGAAATATTGATAAATCCAACCAATTATCTCATCTTGTTTCCATGACTCTTCATCAATTTCAGTAGTTAATTGATGAATAATCTCCAATAATGCTTGGTTACTAGGCCCAATTATTGAATATTCGTCTTCCGTATTAAATAATAGCCCTATATCGGACGAAATCTCATTAAATATTAAAGAAATAAAATAAGACAAACCCTCATCGGATTGGGACTTACAAAATTCACGTGCAACTTCAAAGAAATTCCGATGTCCATAAGAACGATTACTGTATTCTTCCCTTTGAATAAGCACTTCTTCCATTAGCCCTCTAACTTCCATTGCTCGGAGAGCGGCTATACGATTTATATATGTATAAGTAACCTCACGAATATAGGAGATAAGGGCCTCCTTTTCAGAAAGCCCACCCTTCATCTCCTTAGAAATAGCATCACGAAGGTCTTTATAGATTTGCTCTTCCTCATCTGAAAGTGATAATTTATCCTTTTCAATCCAAGGTTCGGCTAGTAGAATACCATAAGTAACGAGACGGTTTTCTATATCACTTTCTAAAATACCTCTGCAATTTAATATCGTACGATTAATTGCCTTTTTTTGTTCTGGTTTCATTTTACCAACCCTTTCCTATCTCAATTAAGATAAGAAGAAATAATCAACACGCTTCAATTCTTCCTTGAGTTTCACTTCTAAGGTTCTTAAATAGTCCTGAATCTCTTCTTCAGAAGAAATTTTCTTCATTTTCATTATGTCACTAATTTGGACCTGTTTAAAAGTAGGCTTCTTGGCTTCCAAATCATCTACATCATCTTCTGATGTTATATCCGTAAAACGATTTAATTTTTCGAGATATTCTCCATAAGTTCCAATGGAACTTTGCTTATAACTTGGTAACGCATTTTCTAATTGCTCTAGATAATCATAGTTACGGTGCTTATCCCGCGGAACTTCCTTTTCATAATGTTTACTTACTGGTAATAAGATTTTTCTCTGTTCAAACACATCAAATGATCTAAATTTCGGAAACTGCTCAATCTCATTCATTATCTCTTCTATTTTTTCCATTACTCTAGAATGAAGCTCTTTATAATATTTATCATAATAATTTTTGATTTTTAAAAAGTCACCTTGAATATCTACCCAATTATCAATGAATCTACTTGATGATATCTCACTAAGAATAGATTGAACTTTCTCTTCCTGCTCTTCTTCCTTTGGAAAATGTTGAGGCAACCAAACATCTGAAATGAATCTTGCCATTTCTTGAATGGAGTCCATATGACCATTTTCAACGAAATTATTGAATTTTTTCATCAGATTCATTTCATCTTTTAATTGTTGATACTTATCAACAAAGGTAATAATAACTTCACTAGATTGCTTTTTATTTACAATTTCCTTATAAGCTTTTTCCAAATTCTTTAATTCGTCGACAATCGATAACTGATTTTCTTTGGCTGTAACAATTAAACCTCTTAGTCTAATTAAAATACTGTTAGAAACTCTAATGCACTTATCATAGTACTCCGGAATTGTATCAGCCGAAACATTTTCCCCAAATTCTGATTCTAGTATTTTTTTGCATTGCTGACGTATTGCGGGATCAACATTTTTAACTTCTATGAACTGGCATGACTTAAAATGAGGTTCTTTCTCAAATATTTCTTTTACACCAGATTCAGTATAACTTCTGATTGATTTACCTTTTAGTTCTAGTTCGATAAAACCTCCACGAAACAGTGCTGCAGCAAAAAATCTAATTGCCATACTATCCCAACCGTATTGATTTCCTTGAAAGTAATCCAAAATATCGCTTCCAGTGCAAACCCCAAATCGCTTATAGCGAGACTTAATTTCTGTTAAAACTTCATTTAATACCTTTGAACTTGAATTAATTTGATGCTCATTATCCAAAATATTTAATTCCTTAAATACCTCAGATGCCGAGTGAATATTTTGTTTAAATACTTCCTCTATATGTGAAACATTAATTTTTACTGCTGCATCGTCAAAACGCGTATAAACTGTTGGAATTACAATACTTATTAATGAATCAAATATTGCTTTAACTTCTTCTCCGTTTGGTAAATCATATTCTTTTCCTCTGAATAAATACGATCCTGCTATAAAAGTTACCTTTGTTTTCCTTTTAATTTCTAAAGCTAAATTTTGATTTTTTTGCTCTTCCTTTCGTAAAAAGAACATTCTTTCTTCATCTGCTTTTTCCCTTTGTTTACCTATTGTAGATTCACGTGCTAGATATTCCTTAATCATATCTTCAATCTCTTCATTAGGATGAGATAACCAATAAATGCATTTTTCTTCTCTTATCGATTCCCGTTTCTTTTTATCACGTAGAGTCTCATCATTAAATAGGATTACCGGACTTAGGGCTTCAAATGAAATTTCCGTACCATTGGCATACTTTTCATCATCTGCAATCAGATTAATAGGAAAAGGACGTATTTGTTTATATAAAACCCTATTTTGGTTAAATATATCTTTTACTGTATCCCTTACATATTTCATAATATCTCTTGTTCGAACTTCTTCCTGCTCTGCAAGTACTTCATGACGGAAATTCTGCTCTTCCGGTGATAAAAAACTATATACTTCACCCTCTCTCTCCACAAAACCAGCCTTGCTGAGTTTTTGAAGAGAAGATTCAACCATTTCTTTTAGTTCATGAAAATTAAGTTCTATACTACTGAAAAGCATTTTCGTTAAATTATCTAATGTTTTTGGTAAATAGTTAATTGAATCAAGGAGATATAATACTTTCAACACCTTTTTTGTGAATTTAGGGTTTTCCGGATCAGCTTTATCGACTTCGTTTATAGCATCGATAACAGTTGAAGGGACAAAATCAGAAGCTCTTGCTTCAGCATAGACCTGATCTAACGTTACGAAACTTCCGATTTCCCTTGCATCAAAGTGATTCTCCGGGTTTATTAATATTCCTTGAGTTGTTTTAATCATGCTACGATTGGTTCCGCCATGTTTTTTATTTGATTCTGTACGTTGTAGGAACTTTACAAAAATATCTTTTATAATTCCTAACTGATAAGGGAAAAACGGATACGCATTCACAAAGTATTCTTTTGTTAACTCTGGTAACTTCCGATCAGCATCAGGAAATTGCAACACAGAAACAAGCTTTCCCGAATATTCCTCATATTCTTTTTCTAAAATTGAACTTGATTCTGATGTTTTCTTTAATACACGTTCATAAAGAACTGTATCTAAGTTCTCAGGTGTTAAGTGTATCTTCACTCCAAAGCGGTCAGCAATTTTTCCTAATTCCGTATTAAACTTAATTGCATCTTCAACAACGGCTTTTAACTCTTCTTGTGCAGTAACACCAAGCCATATCTTTCCTTGCCCGGTTACCTCAACCTGATGTGCTATTCCTTGAAGCTCACTAATTTTTTGATCATCTCTTGCCATAAACTGTCCCATTTCATCGATTAACAGAAATAACCTTTTTTCTTTTCCTGAATCATAGGATTCCTTTTCAATATAAGATTTGAATATTTCAATTAATCTTTTTGGAGACATAGAAAAGTCATCTTTAATATCATTAATAATGTCCATCGCAATTGTTTCAGAAGGATAGTCATCCGGTTTAATCTTGCAAAGTGTCTTTGCAATTTTAGTCTTTTGACGAGAAGGCTTTTTACGCGCATCCTCCCAAGACTTACCGCTTATCTTTTCGAATTCTTTTTTAAAATTCTCATATAACCCGGACTCATATAAATCAAATTCTAATTCACCAACCCAAAGAATATGGCTATAGAATCCTAAATAAGAAAGAAACTGTTTGTAAATAGTAATAGAAATACTTTGCTGCTGATTATTACTGTCATAAGCAGTTTCCTCCAAGATATCGAACATTAGAATTTCCGTTTCATATTCTGTACGGATTTCTTCGATAAGTGTTTGAAGATCTTTTGATTCATCTCTTGTTAAAAACACTTCCGAACTAGTTGAATCTCCAAATTCATAATTTCCAAGAACATGCCCTAACAGCTTAGTGAAATGGGATTTACCTGATCCAAACCAGCCTGAAATCCAATAACAATAATCATTACCACTCAAATAATTAGTAAACGCCTTTTTAAAGTGATCTCGTATTTGATCTGTTATAACATACTCATTTAGCTCCTGACGAATATGGGCTAAATTTTCATCTTGAACTTTGACTACTGGATTAATATCACGTTTAATATTTTCTCGAAATATTTCATGTATCTTAGTCAATCGTCTCACCCCTTTATAAATAAAATGCTCTAGATCCACTAATATCAACATCATCGAGCATTATAAACTTCCTTGAATTAACTGTACCGGGAACAAAAAAACATAGCGGTATCGATACCTTATTCTCCAGTTTAGAAAGTAATTGAATGAGTCTAAAGTGTGGTGCTGTACAGCCAACACGAGTGAATATCATTCGTCCTTTTTCTCCCAATTTTTCTGCTCTTTCTAAAATCCATTCATATAGGATGTTAAGCATCGTATTCTGCAATTCCTTCATTAATTCAGGATAATCTTCTTTTTCAAATTCATAAAGCTCTGTTAAATCACCGTTTTCATCTTCTAATAAAAGTTTATAAAGTAATTTTTCCAGATTAACAACTTCGACTTTATATCCTTGCGTTTTACCTTCCTGCTCTATTTCTTCAAGTTTAGGCTTTATATATAATTGTTCACTGGGACTAATCGCAACAAGCATAAAGGGTACACCTGATTGGCGGCTCCATGCTATTTGATCATTAATAAGCATATTTTTGACTTGATTAATTTTCTCCGACAACATATTGGACAACAAACTCCTTTAAAGATGGAAACTTATAATGTATATCAGTCTCTTTATTTTCTTCTAAGTAAATAACTCCACTTAGCTCTAGTTCCTTTAACATCATCTTTCTTTGTTGTTTATCTTGTAAAAATAATTTAAAATCATTGTGGTTGTAATAGTCGTCAAGTGTCAAAATACAATCTTTATTAAAATAAAGCACATAACCAAAGATTCTATTTGAAAAATATACATTTTCATTAAATATTGGATTACGTCTATTTGAGAGGAAGCCTGTTTCAAGTAAAACGGTTATCAAAGCACTTTTTAAATCCTTGTAGGTTCTTTCGGACCAATTTTTCATTTCTTCATGCTCTATAGAAGAAGTTATTAAAAATTCTCCCGCATCATCACTTGAGACTCCTAAAAAGCCCTTGATGTACTTTTGGAAAACAACTTCAACTACAAAGTCATACAATACCTTGTCCGATAAACACATATGATAATAAAGAAGATAAAAGGCCTCTTCTTTATTCATATTTTGTATAGCCAATAAGAGTGGAGCTTCAGATACAGGTTTATCTTGAAAATCCTGTAAATACCTCTTTTTAATTGAACCATATACGTTCTCAATCCGGCGTTTTGATGCTTTAAGCAACAAATTATTCTCAAATAATTCATCTTCCAATGCCTCAATGCTATTCAATTCGGACAGTCTAATAAGAATTCTAAGCGAATCCTCAAGAACTGCTCCAGTTGTTTTTAAATCAGCAGTATATTTCTTAATCATTAATTTACAGCAACCCTTTTAAAATACGGTATTGTGACTTGGCCTTTCCTAGCATAATCATAGACGGAAATTAATTGATGGATAACCTCTTCTAATTCTTCATTATGTATATAAAAGTGCCTTCTTTTCGAGCCTAATTCATATGATTCCCCTGATACATTATCAAATGTATCCAAACGTGGTTCATTAAAAAAGTCCCTAGCCCAGTGTGGTTCGAATGAATAATTTTCTATTGTTTCTATTTCATGAAGGATATTCTTCCATTCTTTTCTTGATGCGAGCATTTCTACAGCTGGTCCATATACCTTTTTTTCAAAGTCATATCCAAAATGAAATAGGGTTATTACCTTATTAACACTTATACTATGAAGTTCTTTCTGCCGAACACTTTTTTGAGCCATATCTAGTCTTTGTTGGTAAAAAGTTCGTGGTAAAAAAGGCATAAGATTCATTCTACCTACTGTACCTAAGATACGGGATTCCCACCAAAAGTTATTGTCTTCTTCACCAAGTCGCGCTATCATTAATCGATAATAAATAACTTTTGCTAAGTTTCTTTTTGAAACACGTCGATCCTGTATATCGCTATCTTCAATGTTATTTACTATTAAATCGTAAATTTTTTTCATCCTAGAGCCACCTCTGAAATATCTTTAAATATGTAGACATACTCTATTCTATTATGTCACAAAATGGTGGTTAAACAAAGGCAAATAGCTTGACATCCATCTTTTCTAGTGTATTTCGTTTAAATTTGAACCACACATATTTAGTGGGATAAATTAATAGTAATTCGGTCTTTGGTTGCCATTTTGTTCTGTTGTATTGTTTTAAAGTCAAAAATCCGTAGCAATTATTTAATTTTGACTAAATGATTACTACGGATGATTGGTTATTAATTATTAGAGAATTTTCTATTTATACTTTTACTCATTTACATTGTAAGTCCATTTCTTATTATTTGGATATATCCAAGTTAATCAGGAATAAAGGGGGCTATGAATTAACCCGTAATTCCCTTCAAAAGTATTAGCACAATTATCTAATGTAATAATGTTAACCTCTTGTTGTTGACAAAGATCCTTTAGGGGAATTGCTTGTTCGTAGTATCTGAATAAACGGGAAGCTGTCATAGAAATGATTACATCAATCTTCTCTTCTTTAGCATCTTCTATCGTTCTCTGAAGTCCCACATTTAATCCCGGTCCCAAACTATTTTCATCTTTATAAATCTTGCACAACTGCCAATTTTGATTATTAATATATTCCTCTATCGCTTTCACCTGTATTGATAAACTATACTCACTATGGATAGGCTACACTTAGATGGACAGAAAAATTAAGGTCTTGTAGAATACAACTAATAGAAATGAGGAGACTACAATGACCGAAAAAAGAACAAGAAGATCCTTTACCCA
>NZ_JBBCZC010000053.1:0-21203 GCF_037144575.1 Sporosarcina sp. USHLN248 | reverse complement strand
ATCCTGCTCGATTATGTCCAGGAAGGGGATTAATGTACGTGTGTCTGTTGGATTCGAAAATAAACTGTAGGCAAGGGCATATTGACCTTCAGTCGCAACTTGTACGTTATATCCTGCTTTCAATTGCCCATTCTTCATATAGTCATCTTTCATTCGCATGAACGTCGCATCATGATCCGTTTTCGAATAGCTGTTTCTTCTGCCGAATATCTCGAAATCCTTCTGGTACTTCAGTTTTCGCACGATGAAATCGATGAGTTTTTTGCGTGCCTGCTTTGGAAATTTCCGTTCACTTCTCAATACTTTTCGCTCTTTTGAGTCAAAAGTTTCTTCAATTTTTTGATCATACTCAGAAATCACTTCGTCCACTTTTTGAACCAATTGAGCGAGTTCTTCCGGTGATAATTCTTCTCCGCTTTCCCGTTCGATTTCTGGCATAATTTCTTTTTCAAGTAGTTCATTATAAAGCTGATTGGACTTTTCAACTAAACTCTGGTGAAATTTATCGACAGATTTCTTCCATACGAACGTAAATTTATTCGCATTCGCTTCGATTTTAGTGCCGTCAATAAAAATCGCTTCTTGATCAATCCTATTTTCTTGCACAAGCTGGCAACGGAATTGGACAAAACATTGGCGAATGAGATCCTTCACTTCTGATTGGACACGGAATCGATTGATTGTGCGGTAGCTAGGTTCATGCCCTTGAGCCAGCCACATCATTCGGATACTGTCTTTCAATAGGGCTTCAATTTTACGCCCTGAAAAGGCAGATTGCGTGTAGCCGCATAAAATAATTTTAAGCATCATGCGTGGGTGGTAGGCAGGACAACCCTCATTTCGAAGAAATGGTTCGAATGCTTCAGAAGGGATACTTTCAACCAAATGATGGATATGGAAGGCGATATCATTTTTTTGTAATTTCACTTCTAAATCTAAAGGCAAAACGAGTTGATTCATGTTATAATCTTTAAACATAAGGATCCTTCTTTCTGATAAGGTTTTGTGTAGTGACTTTATTTTATCAGAAGTGGGTCCTTATTTTTATTCAAATATTAATCAAAGCCGGTGAACTTTTACTCGTCGTAAAAGTTCACCGGCTTTTTCAATTAGAGGTGGGTTTTGTCCCAGCCTCTTCGTATAATTAATCTACAGTGTAGTTCTTATGGGAAACAACGGTTAAATTGGAAGCTACGCCAATTCGGTCGGCGTCATCTTCTGAAATCTTTACAATGACCGAGTTCTCGAGTATTTTATGAATCGTTCCATTTACTCTATGGTCATTGCGGACGAAGGAAATCTCTTCGTCGATATGACGCGCAGCGACAAAATCTGAAACAGGTTTTTCCTTACGTGAAAAAGTCAATCGAATCACTCCTACCGTTCATTCTCATCATCTTTCAAAATGAAAAAAATGCTTAGGCCTGTCCTAAGCAATCAAAAGCATGATGGAAAACAACTGGTTGTAACCGATCCCTATCAAGTTGTCTATTGATAGTATACCACAAATTGTCGAACTTCGCTGAAAGTAGAATTGCAACATAAGTTTCAGAAAAATAATAAGAATCTCTTGACTTTTAAAATTGGTCCTCCTATACTGTACAACAAGATGAAAAACTGAATCACCCATACTCTTATCAAGAGCGGCGGAGGGACTAGGCCCTGCGATGCCCGGCAACCAGCAAGTGACGAACTTGCAAAGGTGCTACTTCCTACAGATTCGTGCAAACGGTCTGAAAGATAAGGGGAGGAATAAGCGAAAGCGTAACCCTCTTCTTAGCGAAAGGGGTTATTTTTTTATTCCAAAAACCCCCAACGCCTCCGCATTGCACATTATTTGTTGCATTTTCATCTTACACTAATACTTTGGAGGTAATACACATGACTGCAAACAACTCTCTTCAACCGGAAACACTTCTTCTACATGGCGGCCAAAAGCCAGATCCAATTACAGGATCAAGAGCCGTACCAATCCATCGGACGACTTCGTTCGTTTTCCGCGATACTGAACATGCACAAAACTTATTTGGCCTGCAAGAAGCGGGCAATATTTACACTCGAATCACGAATCCGACTGTAGCGGTATTTGAAGAACGCATTGCGCTACTTGAAGGAGGTACAGCTGCGGTCGCACTATCTTCTGGCATGGCGGCAATCGCGTTTTCGATTTTAAACATTGCGGGCGCTGGCGATGAAATCGTAGCGGCAAGCAATCTATACGGCGGAACATATAATTTATTCGCAGTGACGCTGCCGCGCTATGGCATCAATGTGAAGTTCGTCGACGCTACGAATCCTGAAAACTTTAAAGCCGCAATTACAGATAAGACAAAGGCTTTATTTGCTGAAACAATCGGAAATCCAAGCTTACACGTTTTAGATATCGAAGCGGTGGCGGAGATTGCTCATGCGCATGATATACCGTTGCTCATTGATAATACTTTTGCTTCACCTTATGGCTGCAATCCGATTGAATTCGGGGCCGATGTAGTGATCCATTCCGCCACAAAATGGATTGGCGGTCACGGCACGACAATTGGCGGCATCGTAGTCGATGCGGGCAAATTTGATTGGACGAAAGGGAAATTCCCTTTGTTTACAGAGCCGGACGAAACATATCATGGTCTTCGCTATGGCGTCGACACGGCGGCAGCAGCTTTTGCTATGAAGCTTCGCGTCCAATTATTGCGTGATTTTGGTCCTTGCTTGGACCCAGATAGCGCGTTCAATTTCCTCCAAGGTTTGGAGACACTTCATCTCCGAGTGGTGAGACATAATGAAAATGCTCAGAAAGTTGCCGCTTTCCTACAGTCCCATCCATCTGTTGAGTGGGTAACTTACACAGGTTTGGAAGACCACCCTTCACATGAGCATGCTAAGAAGTATTTGAAAAACGGCTTCGGTTCCATTATTGTTTTCGGCATTAAAGGTGGACGTGAAGCGGGGCGTAAGGTGATTGACAATATCGAGATTTGGTCGCATGTCGCCAACGTCGGTGATGCCAAGTCATTGATCATTCACCCTGCATCCACTACACATCAGCAATTGTCTGCTGAAGACTTGGAAAACTCCGGTGTAACCGAAGAGTTGATTCGCTTGTCTGTCGGTCTCGAGTCGCCTGAAGATATCATTGCAGACTTGCAACAAGCGATTGAAAAAGCAGCGCCGGTTACAGTTCAATAGGTTCATAAGTAGTTGCAGGGGACAGTCCAATGCTTCGCTTATGATGCAATAGCATCTTGTTTAGAATTGCAACATAGTGAACTAAAGTAAATGCCCCCTGCGCTTTTGAAAGGAGGTGGATGGAATGCCGTCATTCAAAGCAGCGATCTTAGGTTTTGGCACTGTCGGTGAAGGTGTGTATAGAATTTTACAAGAGAAGCGTGAAGAAATAAGAGAAAATACAGGTTTCACGGTTGATGTCGTCACCATCCTTGTGAAAGATAAGACGAAAAAACGCAAGCCGATTAGTGGTGTGAAAATTACCGATAATATTCGAGATATCTTAGACGATCCGGAAATAGACGTTGTGTTCGAAGCAATTGTCGGGGAAGAGCCTGCTTACACATATTTATCAGATGCGATAGAAAAAGGCTGCCATATTATAACGGCCAATAAAAAAATGTTTGCTAAACACGGTCCAGCTCTATTGAAACATGCAGAGTTCCGTAATGTGCAAGTTGGTTTTGAAGCGACAACGGCAGGCGGTGTCCCGGTCATTCGGACGGTTAGCAATCTATTGGCCGGTGACCGCATAAAACGGATTCAAGGAATCTTAAATGGTACTTCGAATTTCATTTTGACGAAAATGCGTGAAGAGGGATCGCCATTTAAAAAAGCGCTATTGGATGCTCAGAAAAACGGCTTTGCGGAAGCGGATCCATCCGATGATGTGGACGGCACAGATGCATTCCGTAAGCTGATGATCCTAAGCTCTCTATCTTTCGGTCAACAACCAGATTGGGAAGACGTCCCGGTGGTAGGGATCGAGCATATTCAACCAATTGATGTGATAGATGCTTCAAAAGGCGATCTTCGATATCGTCACGTTGCAGATATATGGATAGATGACAACGACAAGCTGTTAGGTACGGTAGGACCTGTCTTAATTGGAGCGAATCATCCGCTTTTCAGTATAGACGGTGTCGACAATGCAATCATTATAGAAACAGAATATCTTGGACAGCTGACTTTAGTCGGTCCTGGCGCCGGCATGTATCCTACAGGCAGCGCAATGGTTGCTGATTTGCTTCATATCATTCGCCAGCAAGAAGTGGTGATGGTGACAAATTAATCAAAAGGAGGAGGGGATAGTACCCCGTCCTCCTTTTTACATGAGTTCAATTGTCTCTTATGCTTTTTTCTTTGGCCTTTCGCCTTGCAATGCTTTGATCAAAGAAATGATCATGAGCAACATGATGAAAGAGAATGGCAAAGCAGCAATAATGATCGTATTTTGCAATGCTGTTAGTCCATTCACAGACAGCAAGATGACTGCAATGGCTGATTGGATGACACCCCATGTGATTTTTACGCTATTTGATGGTGTCAATGAACCATACGTTGACTGCATGCCTAATACAAATGTCGCCGAGTCTGCGGATGTTATGAAAAAGCATGCAATTAACAGAACTGCGAAAAGAGAAACGATAAATGATATTGGCATTGTATGGAACATCTCAAAGATCGTCAATTCGGTAGATGCTTTTGCTAAGTCCGCAAGTCCTTCTTTTTGAGCGTTAATGGCAGTCGTTCCGAATGCGGAAAACCAGATGGCACTTAAAAGAGTTGGTGCTAACATGACAACGGCCATAAATTCCCGAATTGTTCTGCCCTTCGAAACGCGAGCAATGAACATACTGACGAATGGCGCCCATGAAATCCACCAAGCCCAATAGAAAATCGTCCACGTATCCATCCACTCGCGATGCGAAGCATTTAAAGGAGCTGTACGGAAACTCATTGATACTAAATTGGATAGATAGCCGCCAAGAGAGTCAGTAAAAATATTAAAAATGAGCAATGTTGGACCAAGGATCAAGACAAACCCTAATAATGCAAGCGCGAGTATTAAGTTTGCGTTTGATAAATATTTGATTCCTTTACTGAGCCCCGACCATGCAGACATGATGAACAGAACAGTCACAACAGCGATGATAATCAGTTGTGTAGTGAAGCCAATTGTAAAGCCGAAAAGATAATTCAGCCCTGCGTTAATTTGAACAGCACCGAAGCCGAGAGAAGTGGCAACGCCAAAAGCTGTTGCAAAAACGGCAAGTACATCGATGAGGACGCCCCAAGGCCCCTTCATTTTTTTACCGAAAATCGGCTTCAATGTTGCTGAAATTAACCCCGGTTCTCCTTTACGGAATTGGAAATACGCAAGCGACAAAGCGACAATACCGTACATGGCCCATACATGAAAGCCCCAATGGAAAAAGGAATACCGCATCGCTTCTTTAAAAGCGGCATCTGTATTAGGTTCTTCTGTTGCGGGATTGATCGCGTAGTGAGATAGCGGTTCAGCAGCCCCATAAAAGACTAGACCAATTCCCATTCCGGCAGAAAAGAGCATGGCAATCCAAGTAATCGTTGAAAACGACGGACGGTCAGAATCTTTTCCTAAACGAATCTTGCCGTATGGGCTGAAAATGAAGAAAATGCTCAATACAAGCAAGAAAGATAGCAGAAGCATATAATACCATCCGAATGTGGATGAGACGAATGATTTGATGGCTGTTGTGACGGTTTCAAAGCGATCTGAATCGGCAACCCCAAATCCGACCGCCAATATAATCAGGCCGATTGTTATATAAAATACATTTGATATTTTTCGCATGTTTCCCCCTATGAAAAATGGATTTTTGAAACGACTATCTACTATACCAATCATGCAGCGGGAAAGCAAAAGGAGTAATCGTGCAATAACGAATACAATAATGCGCTTTATTTTTTTATAAAGCGTGAATAAACTGCTTCATGAAAGTGTTCAAAGGTCTTACAGTTAGGATCTATTTATTGGGAATCTATGTCGAATTGAATAAAAAAATTGTGTCTTTTTGCCTACGGGATATTATTGCTTTCAGTTTACCCGCAAAGGCTTTTTTTAATCCTACTTGTTGTCCACAATATTATCTTTATTTTAGGGAATTCCGCCAATCGATTCAGTCTTCATCTTTAATATCCCGATCAGGCGGGAGCGGTTCATTTAAATATTCTTCCATTTGTTTTTTTAACGTTTCGAGTTGTTTAAAATAAGTATCGAATTGGCTTCGATTGATGACAAATTGCTCGCCGTCATGCACTGATCGAATACGACCTTCCCACACATATTTTCTCACCTGTTCTACAGGCATTCCTAAATATTCTGCTGTTTCTTCAATTGTCATATACATACCAAAAACCTCCTGTAATCCTTTTCATTATAATCGACTATTGGCATTGTACATAGAACTGAAGTTTTAGGGCACTGTAAGTATAAAAATGGAGGAGAACAACATGAACGAAGATGCTCATGTAGATCATGGGAAAGCAATTTTGATGAAAGCAGTCTTAACATTTGCTGTTCTTTGGATTGTATTAACTGCATTTTATGGCGTCGCTTTTTGGCATACAACTATAATAGGGATCGCCTTATTAATCATTTCTTATATAGGTGATATGATGATTATGCCGAGAATCGGCAATATGGCCGCGACGATCGGCGACCTATTATTAGGCTTTGTAGTGCTTTGGGCAGGTTTACACCTGTTTGGGTATACAAATTCATTAGGAGAAGCGTTCCTAACGGGGGCGATTCTTGCTGTTGGAGAATACTTTCTTCATTCTTGGCTATTGCGGACACAATTCGGCAATACGTATGTATAAGAAAAACCTGTCAATTCCTTTAGGGAAGAGACAGGTTTTTCTCTTTTCTTGTTGCCTATTATAGAAGCTTACCGATTAGGCAATAATAAATTATGCAATGAAAGCATCGGATATGGGGAGGAAAAACGATTGCCATTAAACTTAACTCAGAAATTGATTCAATCACATTTACTGTCCGGAGATATGAAACCTGGGCAAGAAATTGGGTTGAAAATCGATCAAACATTAACACAAGATGCAACTGGAACGATGGTGATGTTGGAATTAGAGGCAATGGGGGTCAAGCGGGCTAAAACTGAAGCGTCTGCTCAATATGTCGATCATAATGTCATTCAAGTCGATAATAAAAACGCGGATGATCATCTCTTCTTATTAAGTGCAACACGCCGTTTCGGTTTGTATTACAGTCAGCCAGGTAATGGAGTGAGCCATCCTGTTCATATGCAACGGCTCGCAAAGCCCGGAAAAACATTATTAGGTTCAGATTCTCACACTTGCGCAAATGGCTGCATGGGCATGCTTGCGATGGGTGCAGGTGGGTTGGATGTTGCACTAGCGATTGCGGGAGAGCCGATCTATATTAAAATGCCAAAAGTTTGGGGCGTCAAATTGACAGGTGAATTACCTGCATGGGTCAGCGCGAAAGATGTCGTTTTGGAGATGCTTCGCCGTCACGATGTCAAAGGAGGCGTTGGAAAAATAATTGAGTATTACGGACCCGGCCTTGATCAGCTAAGCGCGATGGACCGCCACGTTATTGCGAATATGGGGGCAGAATTGGGTGCAACGACAAGCGTTTTCCCATCTGACGGTGAAATTCGAAGATTTTTGGAACAGCAAGGACGTGCAGATGATTGGGTTGAGTTAGTGGCAGACGAAGGCGCTACCTATGATCTATATGAGGAAATCAATTTATCGGAATTAGAGCCGCTCATCGCAAAGCCTTCCAGTCCGGGTAATGTCGTACCTGTTTCCGAAGTGGCAGGAACGCCGATCTATCAATCATATGTCGGGTCATCGGCCAATCCTGGTTTCCGGGATTTTGCGATTGTAGCTAAAATCGTAGATGGAAAGAAAGCGAAGGAAGGGGTTTCATTCGACATCAACCCGACTTCCAGGCAGTTGCTTACGGACTTAGTGAAAGAGAGTCATGTGGCGAGCCTTCTTCAAGCGGGGGCAAGATTGCATCAGGCGGGCTGCAACGGCTGCATCGGAATGGGGCAAGCACCGGCTACCGGGCGAAACAGTCTACGTACGACACCAAGGAATTTTCCGGGACGTTCGGGAACCTTGGAAGACAGCGTTTACTTATGTAGTCCGGAAACAGCTGCTGCATCTGTTCTCACAGGAGTCATTACGGATCCGAGAACATTAGATATGCCCTATCCGAAAGTAGAGGAACCAAAAAATCCAACCATCGACAATAAACTGCTGCTGGAACCTTTGCCGTTAGAGGAGGCTCAAAAAGTGGAATTGCATAAAGGGCCAAACATAGCGCTCATTCCTGAAATGGATGAATTAGTAGATGAAATGAGGCTGCCCGTGTTGTTAAAAATGGGCGATAATATTTCTACAGATGAAATTTTGGCCGGTGGCGCACGGGTGCTTCCTTTCCGAAGCAATCTTCCCGAAATAAGCAAATTCACTTTTGAAATAATTGATCGCACCTATTACTCGAGAGCGATGGCGAGCACGGGGAATGGCGGTCATGCCATCATTGGAGGCAGCAACTATGGGCAAGGTTCAAGCCGCGAACATGCAGCATTGGCTCCCCGTTATTTAGGGCTGCGCGTAGCCCTAACGAAAGATTTTGCACGCATTCATTGGCAGAACTTAGTAAATTTCGGCATTCTTCCATTGACGTTCGTTAATGCCGAGGATTATGACGAATTGAAACAAGGAGATGTTTTATTGCTGACAAATGTTCGAGAGTCCATTAAAAAGTCATCCGAGTTTTTGATCTCGGTTGAAGGAAGCAATAAAAAGATAGCGGTTAAGCATACTTTATCCAAAAGGCAAGTCGAAGTGATGTTAAAGGGTGGCATGATTAACTGGGCAAAAGAAAGGCATGCACAAATACAGTAAGGAGGAATTCTTATGATTGATCGTGAAAATACATGCAGAGCATGCGAAGGAACAGGAATGCTATCAGATGATGAAGGCTGGCAATATGCTTGCAGCGTTTGCCATGGAAACGGCGTCCTTTTGGTGACTTCACAATTAAGGCCAGAAGTGTCTGTGAAAGATGTAGACCAAAACAATCGATTATTAGATTAAACAACAAAACAGAGAACGGCATGGATAGCTGTTCTCTGTTTTTTTTATTTAAATTAGCTTTTCGAAATTAAGCCTTTTATTTAAAGCGGCCATTACAGGAATGCCGACAGCCATGACAACGAATTCCCCGACAGCAACAAACAGCCATGTAATCCAAAATGGGAAGCCTAAAGCGATGTTCAGCTCCAATGCGATGAGAACCATCGTGAACGTGAATACGACTGTATTGAATAGCATTCGCTTGTAAACCCCTTCAATAAATTTTGCGGAGAGGATTGTAATGCTAAGTGCCAATACGGATTGTCCAACGCCAAATACAAGATCAATCGGCCCTAATTCGGAAAAGAGCAAGTTCGAGACAAACACACCCAAAACAATTCCGAAAATATATTTCTTATTGAAGACGACGAGATGATTAAACATCTCCGACAGCCTGAATTGGACATTCGTAAATCCAAAAGGTGCTATCAATAGGGTAACAGCAACATATAAAGCAGCAATAATACCACTCGTTGCCATTGTTTTAACTTTCATATTTCATTTCTCCTTAGTTTTTTATCGTGGGATGGTTACGAACCACGTGGCAAAAGCCTGCCCTATAGTATATCATCCATGCCATACAAAATAAATACGTTCTTTTACCAATACTGATTCTGTCTTCCGTAATACGGGTATACTATCGCAAAAGAGAGTGAGAGGAGGGTATTACTATGCGAAAAAGCTGGTCTGTTTTCACGACGGATCTGAAAAATATAAGTAAAAACTACGTTGCCGCAATTTTGATCGGCGGGCTTATTTTTTTACCCTCTTTGTACGCGTGGCTTAATATTTATGCTTCTTGGGATCCGTACGGAAGAACGAGGCAGTTACCGGTTGCCGTTGTAAATGAAGATGTAGGAGCGAATGTTCGCGGTGAAGACATCGAAGCAGGGAAGCAGTTAGTTGATACGTTGCAGGACAATCACGATATGAAGTGGATCTTTACTTCCCGGCAAAAGGCTATGGAAGAAATTGAAAATGGAAATTACTTTGCAGTGATGATCATTCCGCATGATTTCTCTGAAAAGTTAGGGTCTGTCGTCTCAGATCATCCACAAAAAGCTAAAATTGAGTACTATGTAAATGAAAAAATTAACTCCATAGCGCCTAAAATTACGCAAAAAGGGGCAAGTGTCATTGTCGAGAGGGTGAGTAGCCAATTTATCGCTACTGTCAATGGTGTCATATTTGATTTGTTCAATAGACTTGGCATCGAATTGGCACAAGATATGCCGGATATTGAGAAATTCGAGAACTATGTGTTTGACCTTGAAACGCAGCTGCCGGAAATACATAGGCTATTAAAAAGTGCGACAGCGGATGCCAATTCAGCTCAGAAGTTGATTACAAAAGCAGAAAACATGGCGCCTTCCGCAAATAAAACAATTAGTGAAGGCTTGGCGACAATTAATAAGACGTATGATTTTCTTACAAAAGCAGAAAACAGATTGAACGAGATGGCGCCTAAAGTGAAATCGGACTTAGAAAAAGCATCATCCATCGCAAAGGAAACGAATGCCTTTTTGCAAAAAGCAGCAAATCTCCACTTGGATTTCACAGAGATAGACCGGGTTAAGGGACAGATGGATTCTAAAATGACTGAGGCAATTCAGGCTGTCGAAAAGGTGGAAGCTGATTTACAGTGGCTGAAGGAGGTATCCAATGAAAAAGGTGAAGAACCGACGGATGCAACTGCTGGCCGCCAACAACGTTTGCAAGAAGCCATTGATAGGACAGCAGGGCTGCAGGCTTTATTGCACGAGGCGCAAAACAATGCCCGCTCATTGAATGGATTAGTAGAAGGCAAGCAGGACGAGCTGCGTCAAACATTGACTGACTTACAAGACTTAACGAAAAATACGTCCGTCCGTTTGGATGCATTTATTGCAGAGTATGAAAATACAATCGAGCCGACAGTTCTAACGGAAACGGCGAATGCAAAGAAGACATTGCAAAGCGCGAAGTCAATGCTAACGACAATCCAGTCGACGATGCCGGAAGTGGAGCGCGTCCTGAAAAGCACATCAAAAGATATCGAGGAAGGAAAAGGATTGGCTGTTAAAGCATTAAACGAATATCCTTTCTTAGCCGATAAAATCCGAACGCTTGCCGACCGGATTAGGAAAGTGCAAGGAGAAACAGATATAAACGAAATCATCGATTTGCTGAGAAATGATCCACAAGCAGAACGCAGTTTTTTTGAAGAGCCCATTTTGTTGAATGAAAACAAATTGTTCCCAATCGAGAACTACGGTACCGGCATGACACCTTTCTATACAGTTCTGTCCATTTGGGTAGGTTGTCTGCTGTTGATCTCTTTATTGGCTACTGATGTGGAGAGAGATGAAGATTTAACGGTCCGCCAGATTTACGGTGGAAGGCTGTTGACCTTTTTGACGATTGGGCTACTGCAAACGATTATTGTTACGTTAGGGGATTTATTCATCTTAGGAATTGACGTAAAAAATCCAGTCTATTTCGTACTGTTTGGATTGTTGATTAGCGTAGCATTCATGCTAATCGTTTATACGTTAGTATCGCTGTTTGGCGACGTCGGAAAAGCATTGGCGATTATTATGCTCGTCCTACAAATTGCAGGGTCTGGAGGCACATATCCTGTCGTTCTCTTGCCTGAATTCTTCCAGTGGATCAACCCTGCTTTGCCGTTTACTTACGCCGTCGACCTCATGAGAGAAGCGGTGGGAGGCATCGTATGGCATAGGGTAACAAAGGATATGATTTTTCTAATTACAACAGCTGCCGGATTCCTTATTATCGGCTTATTCCTAAAAAAAATTGTGAACCGAAAGACGCATCAGATGTTGAAAAAGTCGAGGGAATCCGGGTTGTTTCATTGATGGCAACTACAACGGAATTTTTCCGAATGGATGAATGGATTGACATTGAAGAAGTAGTGCAATAACGTAAACGTATGCATGGAAGGTAGGAGGAATTTTAGAATGAATAACGAAATAAGAGAACAAATTAGGATCAGTGTACCAATCGAGAAATTATGGGAATATGTTTCAACTGCAGAAGGGATTGGCGCTTGGTTCATGCCGAATGATATGAAGCCAGTAGAAGGAAAAGAATTTATCCTTCAAGCCGGACCTTGGGGCAACTCACCATGCAAAGTAACAGAAGTTGTACAGCCAACACGCCTTTCTTTTGATTGGGGCAAGGATTGGTATGTTACATTTGATTTGAAGGAAGCTGGCAATGAAACCGAATTGACATTCATCCACGGCGGGTGGAAAGAAGGCGGCCAGACAGAGTTCGGAGAATCGCATGATATTGTAAAGCCCCGCATGGCAGAAGGCTGGAAAGGTTTATTGCAAAAGCTAAAAAAGATTGTAGAAGAACAATGAGTAGTGAGGCGAGGAAACGAAGTTATGTTTCTTCGCCTTTTAATTTTATTCACGGCTATGTAATTCTTGGATAGAATTACTTGAAGGAGTTATGCGCCAATCATGAACGGACACTCAATAAAAAAGAAATTTTTAGTTATTCACAATGATCATTGGAATCTCCCATACCTTTCTTCTAAAAACATGCTATATTCATTGTAATAAGGGGAGGGGATTTCTTTGTCACAGCGTATTGCATATTTGTTTGTCCTGTTAGGAGCAATGCTATGGGGGACAACGGGAACCGCGCAAACATTCATGCCGCAAACAGTTCATCCGTTAGCTGTTGGTGCATCACGGCTTGCGGTCGGCGGCTTCACTTTGCTTATCATTATGCTCATTCTCCGGAAAATCGACTTTCGAAATTGGCCATGGAAAGCGACAATTCTGTCTGCTTTAGCGATGGCGATTTTCCAATATTGCTTTTTTACTTCTATCCGTTTGACGGGCATCGCAATCGGAACGGTTGTAGCAATAGGCAGCGCGCCAATGTTTTCCGGATTTATTGAATGGCTTATGCTCAAACGGCGTCCTACCAAAATATGGCTCATCGCAACATCTCTCGCCATTATTGGATGTGTATTATTATTTTCGAATAAAGAAGGAATGATTGTCAATCCAGCAGGCGTCACTTTGTCACTTTGTGCAGGACTTTTATTTGCCTTTTACACGTTATTCAATAAGGAAGTATTAAAAAAAGCGGACGCCATCCCTTCCGTCGCGGTTATTTTCTCGGTGAGCGCCATTATGCTTTTGCCGTTTTTATTTCTATTCGAAACGGAAGGCTTGCTCACAGTTCCTGGTATTTCTACAATGATTTACTTAGGCATCGCAGCGACAAGCGTAGCATACATTTTGTTTTCAAGCGGGTTGCGGCACATCCCTTCATCATCAGCAGTCACGCTTTCACTTGCCGAGCCGCTGACGGCATCAATCTTAAGCGTCATCATCGTCGGGGAACGGCTGGATCTCGTTTCATGGACCGGAGTACTCTTGCTGTTAGGCGGAATTGTCGTGCTGACATTTAGCGGAAGAAAAGAAAAGGCTGCCGTTGCGTAGGCAGCCTGTACTACTGTGTATACATTTCCTTAAAAGTAAAGCGGTGCAACACAGCGTAATTGCCTCGTATTACAACGTAAACGGGCCGCAACGCAATATAGCTCGCTCACATCACAACGTAGCATTGTTACAAAACAATGTTGGCGTAGCTACTAAAAAGTATAACTCATAAAATGAAAAACAAGCGCATAATCACTACCCAACAACGCATAAAGCAAATTCAAAAGGCATAATTCCAAGCAAGTACCTCATAAATAGCTCCAACAACGCATAAATTCCTTTAAAACACGAATAATTCGCTTCAAGTTGCGAATAAATCCCGCTAATGCCCAATAAAACCTATTTCGCCTTCACATTCACATATAGCTTCGTAGCAAAAAAGCTCACAACAATAAGCAAAGTGGCGAATAGGCCACCTTCCAGCCCGAATGCACCGCCCGTCAATACATCATTCCCGCTTTCAATTGAAACATTGTAAATTCCATGCGGAGAAATGCCGCTCACTGCGAATCCGAAAACATTCCCTTGAAAGTAGTTCCACGTTATATGATAGCCGATCGGCAGCCATAAGCTTTTCGTCACATCAAACATATAAGCGAACAAAATCCCGACCAATGCGATATTCACTAATCCTAAGACAGAGACGTTCGGATTTGCACCGTGCATTAAGCTGAAAACAAGCGCAGATACTACGTAAATTACCCATTTTGGATTTCTGCGGCTTTCCATTGTTGACATGACATAACCCCTGAAGAACATTTCTTCAAAAAAGCCAACGAGGATGAATAAAAGAAGAAACGTTAAAGTGTAAATGGAAAACTCAGGTTTGCTTAAAGGATTTAGTAGAGCGATATTCCCTGTTGCCAATAACATAAGGAAAATGATGAAAATTGATAGCGCACCAAGGAAGAGGCCGAAGCCGAAATCTTTAAGCGAACCCCGAAATCCTAACTCTTTTAATGTTCCTTTATTGACGAATCGCCATAATAACACGGTCGCAAGCATTCCTCCGACTGTCCCACCGCCTTGTGTCATTAGAAAAACCCAAGGGTGCCTATCAAAAGCAGCATTTAGGTCTATCATGTAGTTGCCGTCTTGAAAAGGAAAATCAATCAATGTCAGCACAACGCTCCCTGGCACCGCGAAGATTTGTTGGGCAATGAACATTGAGACAAAGGCTAACAAAATCAACCATCCCGCGCGCACTTGATTCGCTTCGTTTTTGAACAAATAAATCCCTCCATTTGTAGTTAAAATATGCTTGGGGCGATGATTAATAGAATGAAGTTTATCTCATTTAGAAACTACACTATCGAAGGCTATACAGTAGTAAGCTACAGGACTAACACCCGGTCGCCGCTCCCATGCATTGTTACAATCCGAATCAAATCCTTCATACAAATGTGTTGATGCGCAATTGGTTAGACGGGCTCACTTTTCTTATATTGCCAATTAAAAATAAAAATACAAATTCCATAATCAAGGCACTACTATTTACTACAATTATTAAAAGAGTCCATCCGTCTCCGAACATATTCGCTGAAAATGACTGAAGAGCAAAGCCCATGAGATGGATTGCAAAATAGAATTTGAAAGCTCTATCTGTACGTTTTTGCAATGCCTGATCTCCAAATACCTTTGCAATATCGGTCAGCAAGATGAATAAATAAAAAACGACAATCAGTTTCAAAATTGATAGGAGAATCGCATAAACATTCCAACCATCAGAAATCGCAGGATCCATCAGATTGACAAATACGGACGGAACTGTCACAAACATGCCGATCAATCCGACGGTATTTGCTTTTTTGGCCATGGGATAACCGTCAACAATTTTAGAACAGCCCGCGAAAATAAGGTAGTAGCCAATCGGATCCATGAATAGGTCAATAAATACATGCAACTGGAAAAATATGAACAAGTATCCCCAAAAGATTTGGCGTAATGCTTTATTCAACGGAAACCCCCCCCAGCCTTTTGTGCAATGATTCGGTTTACATCTTCCTGCGACAAATTCAAATAAAAAGATGGCTCATTATAATGGTTATAAGATATAAATGGCTTTCCCTCGTCCGTTGTTCCTGCAAGACGAACATAAAAAGAGTAAAGAAAGTTGTAATTGGGGCTTTCAGGAATCATTTCAATGCGAATCCGCTTGTCTTTACCAACCTCAAAAGGAAATTCAAGTTCATCAAAAGGCTTCTCCAATTGATTGCTGTAACCTTTAATTGAAAAAATAAACTGATCCATAATTTGTTCACTAAAAGGAGATGTGATTTCTTGGATTTTCAATGGTTCGGTAGCTTTAAATGCATATTGTACCCTTCCCATGCTGTTTCCCCCACCGGAAACCTGCTCCAAAGTCAATTGGTCATCTTTCTCAAACCTTCCTTCAGGATGAATAACCAATTCTCCGATAGAAGCGGTCGACGATCTACCATCCGAATAAAATACGGCAATTTCATTAAATGACTTTGTTTCAAATCCCTCTTCAAAATTTCGCAATTCAAACGTTATGCTTCTCAACTCATGGTGTCTGAATGTATCAACAGGGGCAGGTTTGTCACCTATGATGAAAAAGTCACTTTGAGGAAAGCCTTCTACATCACCGGCTCGAATGTAATTGACAGATGAACGGTCATCCTTATTCGTTACATAATACAAAGTAATCTGGTCTCCAATTGCTGTTTCAATATAATGATCAAGAAAAATAGGTTCCTCCAATTGTTTGGACTTTGCATAGTTCAAATTGATTGCCCAACTGATGGCAATTAAGCAGAGCATCGTCCAGAAAAAACGCTCTTTCAACACAATCTCCCTTTCCATTCCTTACTATTATTTTCATTGTCTCAAATGGGGAAGGGGATTGCACCATTGTTTTAAGAATAAAGGGAATTTTGCATAGAACAAGCTACGATAATAGCTGCATTCCCATATATAGAGCGATGCCCCAAATAATGAGCGCAGAGATTTGATTGAATCTCCTCAAAAGTGATCCATCCGTATCGATTTGTCCTAATTTCTTTCCCGCAATGGCGAGAGCAAAGAACCATATCCAAGAAACCCCGATGCAAGAAAATGTAAAAATCCCTCTCTCATGACCTGTATAGACTAATGAGTTCGTGCCAATGACGCCGATCGTGTCCAAAATGGCATGAGGATTTAACAAGGAGACGGAGGCGGCAAATGCAATCTGTCTTTTTGGTGAGAAGGGGTTGGATTTCTGATGAATCTTTGCTTCAGTTGCGTCTCTCCATATAAGCCATCCCATATAAAATAAAAATAGAAAACCTACTACAAATAGCAAAGTCTGTAGCCACTCAAAAGTTAAAATGATGAGTGATACTCCTCCAACCGCTAACGAAATGAGAATTGTGTCGCAAATCCCCGCCGTTATGACAGCGGGCAAAGCATAAGAGAATTTTTTATGCGTCGCCCCTTGATTAAAAATAAAAACATTTTGCACGCCTAAAGGTAAAATCAACCCAAAAGCGAGCACGATTCCATGAAGTAATGCTTCCACAGCTTTTCCTCCCGACATTTGTTTTTAGCATAAGGGGAATTCATCTATTTGTCTCCAACTAATTAGGTAGATGTGAAACGAACCTTTCCTTTCATAACTTGTTGATAACTTTAAACCGTGTTAGAATGTTCAGAATGAAATAAGCAAAAATAGGGAGGAAATATGGGTTACATAGAGGATTTAAGAGCAGTTGTCGGTCATAGGCCGTTAATATTTGTAGGAGCAGTTACAATTATTGTCGATGAAAAAGGTCGGCTGTTATTGCAGCAACGAAAGTTTCCGCATGGTGCTTGGGGAATCACTGGCGGACTCATGGAGTTAGGGGAGTCTACTGAAGACGTAGCAAGGCGGGAGATTCTTGAGGAGACGGGATTGCAGGTTGATGAATTGAAATTAATTAATGTCTATTCAGGTCCGGAACATTACATTAAAGCAGAAAATGGCGATGAATTTTATGTCGTAACGGTTGCTTATTTTACAGAAGGGTTTCGAGGGGAGCTAATAATCGATAAAACAGAATCGCTTAACTTCGAATTCTTTTACCCCGACGAGCTGCCGGAAACTATCGTAAAAAGCCATAGAGTCATTTTAAACGAGTTTTTAGCAAATCATTATTGGAATAAGGTTGAATTAAAACCTTAAATAAGAAAAGCAGGCGCTTGATATGCGGAAGATATGAATTCATGTAGAAAACAAGCGCCGGAAGAAATACGCTATTGGAGAGATTACATGCTTAATTTTACATACATAGAAACTGCACAACCTCTTGTTAGTTCAGGTTCAACCGTCAATTATGGTGATGTAGCTAGTACTTTCGGTTTGCTATTTTTTTTCGCTATTCTGTTGATTTTTATCATCCGTATAGTTAGAAAGAAAAGGACGGATAAGTAAAAAAATGAACGTCTCATATTTTAATCTTTTAATCTCTTGACCATTAATTCTGCTATTTGCTTCGAACTTGGATTGCCTTCATTTCGCAATCCATTAATAATATTGCGGGTATCCGTTTCATTTCGGTTCTGGCTTAATTTATAGGCAGCTTGAATATCTCTAATTTTAATTTTGAAACCAATAATTCCTTGAAGTTCCTTTTCCAACAGCTCAGGGGAAAGCGTATCCCATAATATCGGATTTTCACGATGCTTCTCGTATTTTTCCAATAGCTTCGTTAAGTCCTCTATTAATTCATCTCTCTCTAAGATGGTTGCCTCCCCGTATAGATGGACCGCTTCATAATTCCACGTCGGAACATTTTCATGTGAGTACCACGAGGAGGAGATATAAGCATTTGCCCCTTGAAACATAACGAGTGCATCCCCACAAGTTTCAAACGTTCTCCACTGTGGATTTCCGTATGCCATATGTCCGGTAATATAATAGTCTTCGTCTTTTTTGGTGACCGCCAAAGGTAGGTGAGTGGCGATTGGCTTCCCCTTTTTTGTCGTCACAAGCGTACCAAAAGAGTTCTTTTGAATAAAATCAATAATTTCCTCTACATCTGTCACTCGGAAATAGTTCGGGATATACATAGAAATCCTCCTTTTATGACAATGTTTTAACCATAATTAAATCAATTTGCTCCTCATCGCCCATATAAAAAGAATGAGAACCAGTCTGGACGAACCCAATTTTCCTATAAAAACGAATGGCTTTCTCATTCTTTTCCCAAACACCGAGCCAAATCTGATTTTTTCGCTTTGCTTTTGCGATTTCAACTGCCTTGTTTATTAATACCGTGCCAAGCCCAAGCCTATGAAATTCTTTCCTCACGTAAATTCTTTCCACTTCAAGTGCTTCAGCACCCATTTTCTCAGATTGAGCGTCATCTGTATTCACTTTTAAATATCCCGCGAGCTTATCATTGAAATAGAGGAAAAAGAACTTTGAAAAGGTGTTGGATAATTCTTCTGAAAGCTTCTGTAGGGTAAACGCTTTTTCCAAATAAGCCTTCATATTTTCAGCTGAATTTTGATCTTTGAATGTTTCATTGAAGGTTTCAATACTAATTGTTTGAAGTGCTTGCAAATCTTCTAATTTGCATCTCGTTATGTTGATTGTCATTGGTTTGCCCCCTCTAATACTCTCTTTTGTTACCTTTCTTCACAAACTCCCAATCAACTTCTACATTCTTTCTAACTCTTTGCAACAGATGAAAGATCGTCTCCATTTCTTCCTCGGAAAAGCCGGATAACGCAACGTTATTTGAATGATCATTTTCCCTTTTAATAATAGGAAATACGTTTTTTCCTTTTTCTGTCGGGAAAAGCTTTTTTATTTTTTTATTATGCTCATCATCCTTCTTTTCAATAAAACCTTTCATTTCAAGTTTTTTGATAGCTCGTGCAGCTGTCGTCCGGTCCACTTTTATCATTTCAGCTACCTTTTCCTGAATGATTCCTGGGTTTTCACATATGCGTACAAGATACAAATACTGACCTTTTGTAAGATCATAATCCTTAAATTCTATATTGCTTATAGAATCTAGCGCTCTTGCAATCATCCCAATTTCACGAAGTATTTCCTTCATAGCAACCTCCTTAATTTATTGTTGCAATTGCAATAAAACCGTTATACATTTAATGTAGCTTATTTTAGTTGTATTTACAACATTATTTGGAATGAAGAAAGGACGAAGATATATGAAAGTGGAAAAAATAATAACAGATCATGATTTGCAAAAAGCATTTCATATTAGAAAAGAAGTGTTTGTTAAAGAGCAAGGTGTACCCCTTGAGGATGAGTTTGATGAATTTGACGTACTATCAAACCGCTGTGATCACTTATTGGCCTATTTTAATGACGAGCCGGTAGGGACGGGAAGGATAAAAATTCTCGAAGGCTATGGCAAATTAGAGAGGATTTGTATCGTAAAACCTTATCGTAAATTTGGCATCGGGAAAGTAATGATCACTGCATTGGAAGAAATAGCGAAAGAAAAGGGAATGCTTCGGGTTATATTACACGGACAAACACAGGCAGAAGGGTTTTATCAAAAACTTGGTTATGAAACTGCTTCAGAAATATTTATGGAAGACGGAATCCCGCACGTTTTAATGTCGAAGGATCTATTAAGTAATGACGAAGAAGCGAAATAAAGTAAAGTTAGCATTCTATGTATTGGGCATTATACTATTATCCCTTGGTGTTTCTCTTACAATACATTCAGACATTGGAACGTCGCCTTTTGATGCACTTTTAGTAGGATTGTCCATCAATATTGGCTTAACTGTAGGTAGTTGGTAATAATCATCGCATTACTATTGATCTGCTGTAATTCCATTTTACAAAAGCAGAGATTAGAAATTTTAGGATTGGCAACTGCATTTATTACGGGGATTGGTATAGATGCCTATCTATTTTTATTGAATAATTGGTCTGCACCTGAACTTTGGTACAGCAAGGCTGCTTGTTTCGGAACCGGCCTAATCATTATTGGGATAGGAACTGCAACCTATTTGCAAACGAATTTTGCACCCATTCCAATTGACCGGTTAACATTAATCATCCAAAAATTAACTAAGAAAACACTGTTTTTTTCAAGAACGCTCATATACGTCGTATTTTTAGCATTAGCTGTACTATTCAATGGCCCGATTGGCATTGGAACATTATTATCCGTTTGTTTAGGAGGGCTACTACTTAATACGTTCATGCCGCTTACTAAGAAGATAGTAGATAATTTCATAGCAGATGATTAAAAAACTGTATAGATGTTTATACAGTTTTTCAAATAGCAAAATAGAGCTTACTGCATAAACATTGAACTAACCAACTGCGTTCTTATAAAACAGTATCTTATTGAATGCTTTTTACTAATATACCGTAAAATGCTATAATGAATTGACATAATATTTAGATATTTATACTCGGACATACTAATAGGAGGGAGCAAATGAGTAGAGACAACGAAACGCCGGAACAAAGCCCAGTGGTAATAAGTCAAGGACCAAAATCGAGTGAATTGGAAATTTAATTGTATTAGTTTCTGATATCCATGTTTTTTAGGTATGGCAAATAAACCTCGCATTTTC
>NZ_JBBCZC010000052.1:0-22130 GCF_037144575.1 Sporosarcina sp. USHLN248 | reverse complement strand
GAAAATGCGAGGTTTATTTGCCATACCTAAAAAACATGGATATCAGAAACTAATACAATTAAATTTCCAATTCACTCGATTTTGGTCCTTGACTTATTACCACTGGGCTTTCTCATAGCTATACCCGATTGAAAAAGGTTTATCCGTATAACGTCAAAAAGAAAAGCAGAGACGGAATGTACTCCGTTTCTGCTATCCAAAAAATTAATTTGAAACTGCTTGTTGCTCTTTCCACTCCAAATATTCATCGTATGGCATCATTTTATCGAAAATTGTTCCGTCGTCATGTATTTCAATAATACGGTTTGCGACAGTTTGGATGAACTGTTGGTCATGAGAAGTAAAGATCATAGCGCCTTTGAATACGATCAATCCGTTATTCAATGCTTGGATCGATTCAAGATCCAGGTGGTTCATCGGCTCATCCAACAATAACACGTTTGCATTTGTTAACATCATTTTTGACAGCATGCAACGCACTTTTTCTCCACCAGAAAGAACAGACGGTTTTTTCTTTACTTCTTCGCCAGAGAAGAGCATACGGCCTAAGAATCCGCGAAGGAAAGTCTCAGTTTGGTCTTCCGGTGAATATTGACGAAGCCATTCTACGAGCGATTCTTCTTGGCCTTCAAAATACTCGCTATTGTCAATAGGGAAATACGCGCGTGATGTTGTAACACCCCATTTAAAGGATCCTGCATCAGGCTGCTCCTCCTCCGCCAAAATTTCAAGTAGGGCAGTCTTTGCGAGTGGATTGCCTAATAGAATAATTTTATCTTCTTTGCCCATTGTAAATGTTACGTCTTTCAAAAGCTGCTTTCCTTCTTTTGTTTTTGAGAGATCTTTAACAGAAAGAACGTCATTACCAATTTCACGTCCCATTTGAAAATTGACGAATGGATAGCGACGGGAAGATGGTTTAATATCTTCCAGTTCAATTTTCTCAAGTGCTTTTTTACGGGAAGTCGCTTGTTTAGATTTGGAAGCATTGGCACTAAAACGTGCGACGAATGCTTGCAACTCTTTAATTTTCTCTTCCTTTTTCTTGTTTTGATCTTGAGCCATTTTTAAAGCTAATTGGCTGGACTCATACCAAAAATCATAGTTTCCAGGATAAAGCTGGATTTTCGAGAAATCAAGATCTGCGATTTGCGTACAAACTTTGTTCAGGAAATGACGGTCATGGGACACGACAATGACAGTATTATCAAAGTCAATTAAAAATTCTTCAAGCCATCGAATCGCTTTCAAGTCTAAATGGTTTGTCGGCTCATCCAATAAAAGAACATCCGGTTTTCCGAATAGCGCTTGTGCAAGCAATACTTTCACTTTATCGGACCCTGTCAACTCAGCCATTTTTACATGATGAAGGCTTTCGGGGATTCCTAATCCTTGAAGTAAAATGGCAGCTTCTGATTCTGCTTCCCAGCCATTCAATTCGCCAAATTCACCTTCCAATTCAGCGGCGCGCATGCCGTCTTCATCAGAAAAATCTTCTTTCATGTAAATGGCATTTTTTTCGGTCATTATGTCATAAAGACGTTTATGGCCCATAATGACAGTGTCCAACACTTCATGATCTTCGTATTCGAAATGGTTTTGCTTTAAAACTGCAAGACGTTCATCTTTGTTCATGATGACGTGGCCAGTTTGCGGCTCAATTTCACCGGAAAGAACTTTCAAGAAAGTGGATTTTCCCGCTCCGTTTGCGCCGATCAATCCATAGCAATGGCCAGGGTTGAATTGTATGTTCACGTCTTCAAATAGCTTGCGATCGCCATATTGCAGACTTACATTGCTTACTGCTATCATAAATAATCCTCCTAAATTCACAATGCTCCCATTATACCATGAAATAGTTTCCGAGTGGTATGTCTTCGATTCGTGTTACGTACTTTTTTAGGTCATTTCATGTATGATAGGAAAGCAGTTTATATTCCTTACGCTCCCGCTATGTCTAACAGAAAGATTGTGCAATTCATCTTGTAATTAATCCTTACACCACATATTCATTTCTACAAAAAAATCCCTCGAAAGGGATCGATTATTTGAAAGCACTGCGGTTCCGATAGGAGTCTAAAGTGCATAATTCTTTATTGAGCAAATATTCCATCCGTACGTAGTCTTTTCTTTCGGGAATGGCATTTTTATTTAAACCATTCATAGAAAACAAAAAGTAATAATCTTTCACTCTTCGAAAGAGGAATACAGTTTCAGGGAATTCATCAAAAATACATTTCACCTGATATTTGCGAGTATATTCCCATTGTAGGATTTTCATGCACACTCATCCTTTCTACTAATATTATAGCGGTCCTTGAAAAGGAACACAAGTTCCCGATGAATTAGCAAAGGAGTTCTTATATGTCGCAGCAGTATTCAAAGAAGACTTTATTTTTATTGATTCTTACAATATTTGCAGTATCTATAAATATGAGACCTGCAATTACATCAATTGGTCCGATGCTTGATATTATCCGTGTCGATCTTTCATTAACAAGTACTCAAGTAAGCTTGTTAACAGCGTTGCCTGTCATTTGCATGGGAATATTTGCAACGTTATCACCTTATTTGAATCGCCGGGTAGGGTTGAATGGATCGATGTACCTCATGCTATTCATCATTGGGGTAGCAACTATATTAAGAGGTTTTTATTCGCATTATGTAGCTTTAATCATTTCAGCTGTTTTCATCGGAATTGCCATAGCAGTAATAGGACCGCTTTTATCTGCAATGATTAAACAGAACTTTCCAGAGCGGTCAACAAGTGTTATTGGCGTTTATTCTTTCGGAATGGGCGTCGGCTCGACTTTAGGAGCGGGGCTAACTACAATATTTTTTCATCAGACAGGCTCTTATCCGTTCGCGCTTAGTATTTGGGCAGTATTATCTGTAGTAGGAATTGTTTTTTGGCGATTGTCTATGAAAGGGAAAGTTCGTCTCAAACAAAAAGAAAAATCCGAACCTGCAAAATTGAAGCCTGTTTCCATTTCGCCATGGCGCCAAAAAAAAGCATGGCTGTTCCTTCTCTTTTTCGGATTACAAGCATCAAGCTTCTTCTGTATCATTACTTGGGTTGTCCCAATTGCAACTGATGCTAACATGACGCTTGGGCAAGCGAGCGGATTATTAAGTTTAATGACAACGATTCAAATTGTTTTAAACTTAATTTTCCCTATCATTTACGAACGTTTTCCGAAAAGGACGTTTTGGCTGTTGCTTTTTTTAGTGATGGGTTTGATTGCTATTGGCTTTCTATGGACAGGGGAACCGACATTTATGTGGATTAGTGCATTCTTTATGGGGATCCCGCTTGCAGGCTTGTTTCCGATTGCCTTGCTTTTTCCATTGGATGAAACAGAAACGGCAGATGAGACAAATGCCTGGACTGCGATGATGCAAACTGGGGGTTATATCATTGCTGGGGTTTTGCCGCTATTCATTGCACTCATTTACGATTGGACAGGAAACCATCATTATACACTGTTCATTTTTGCAATATTATTTAGTACGATGATCCTATTGACATTTATGATTGGTGATCGTGAAAAGAAAGTTGCTCAACAATAACTTTCCTAGTACAGAAAATAAATAAATAAAAATCCGAAACCTTTTCAAAAGGATTTTCGGATTTTTGTTGTTATTTCCAGTTCTCTCGGATAAATTCATCTCTTCCTGATTTTTTTCGGTCTTCATTATAATGCTCAGGTTCTTTTTCATAATAATCTTGATGATATTCTTCCGCACGGTAAAAGCTCTCCGCAGGACGAATCGCAGTAACAATCGGTTTGGAAAAGCGGCCGCTTTTAGATAGCTCTTCTTTTGAACGTTCGGCAGCTTCTTTTTGTTCATCATCGTAATAAAAAATAGCGGTCGTATAAGAATGACCACGGTCATGGAACTGGCCACCAGCATCTGTTGGGTCGATTTGCTGCCAATACAGCTCCAAAAGTCGTTCATAAGGGAAGATTGAAGGATCATATGTAATTTCTACAACTTCCAAATGCCCTGAATCTCCTCTTTTTACATCTTCGTATGTAGGTTGTACAACATGGCCGCCCATATATCCTGAAACGATGTCATGAATGCCGTCCCATTCTTTGAAAGGCTTGACCATGCACCAAAAACATCCTCCTGCAAATGTCGCTTTTGCCAAATTCGGTTTAGCCATCCTATTGCCTCCTCCTTAATTAATACACGAATTATAGCATAACAGCAAGCAATAAGTGTTTTTAATTAAAAAAAGAGCGCCCACTGACGCGCTCTTTTGAAAGAACTTTTGAGAGGTTGTGCTAAGTTTTTTTAGTAATATAAATAACTCGCGCCGATGATTATTAATAGGATGAACAGCACAACTATAAGAGCGAAGGATGAACCGCCATAATATCCTTCTCTTCCGTATTCACGTCCCATATTTACCACCACCTTCACATTTATCATATGCACAGTTGAAAGAATAAGCTGGGGAAACGCCGTGTTCATTACAATCCTTCATGATATACTTACATTTAGTATGCAACCCAACAATAGTGGGGAGCGTCTTTATAGGTACTTTACAACATGGAGGAATCGAATTTGAGGGAAGATCAATACGAAGGACCTGTGCCTAAAAGGAGAAGAAGAAAAAAGCTTCGTATAGGAAGAGTGTTTACGACTTTCTTGTTTCTATCTTTTATGATCATAGGGTTCTATTCCTATTTTCAATATCAGGCGGGGAGATCTATGGCAAAAGGTCAAGAAATCGATCCGGGGCCATTTCAAGGGGATGTCGTTGACCCGAAAGATCCGTCGGTTGAAAACTATTTGTTATTAGGCGTGGATGATGATGGTAGCGGCAAATCACGCACCGATACGATCATGGTGCTTTCATGGGATAAAAATGCAGGGGAAATACGTCTTATTTCATTTATGAGAGACATTTATGCGCAAATTCCCGGCTATAAATCATATAAATTGAACACAGCCTATTATTTAAACGGTGTGCAGACTGCTAAAGATACGATTACCGGTATGTTTGGGATCCCTATTCATCATTATGCAATCGTCAATTTTGATAATTTTGAATCGATTATTGATACCGCTTTCCCAAATGGTATTGAAATTGAGGTTCAAAAGGAGATGTCCGAAAAAATCGGAGTTACGTTAATGCCTGGTGTCCAACGTTTGAACGGCAAAGAGCTGTTAGGTTTTGCACGATTTCGAGCAGATGCGGAAGGCGATTTCGGCAGGGTGGCTAGGCAACAGGAAGTGTTGAAAGCTATAAAAGAGGAAGCATTGAGTCCCAAAATGCTGCTACATTTACCAAAATTAGCGGGTGCGTTAGATGGTTTTATTGAAACAGATTTAACTGCTAAAGATGAACTTCAAAAAGCATTTACTTTGTTAATCAATAAAGGCGTCGAAATGAAAACGATGACAATTCCGGTAGAAGGATCGTATCAATTTGCAAATTATTCTCATGCCGGTGCAGTAATTGAATTGGATCTTGATAAAAATAAAAAGGCATTATCCGAATTTCTAAATAGAAGTCTTGATTGAGGAAGGGGAGAGTAGCTTGAGCAGCAAAGAACAAGACTCATTGGACGAAAAGCTGAATCGGAAAGAAGCACATCGGATCATTCAATTTTTAGGAGGGCGTACCTCTTTATTTGTCCTCTTTTCTATATTGCTAATTGGGCTAATCATATTAGTTTATAGTAATGTAGCTTTCATTTTTTATCCGATCAAAGTCTTTTTTTCAAATGTTGTATTGCCGATCATATTAGCTGCAATTGCCTATTATTTGCTTCGGCCGATACTGCGAGCGTTGGAAAGGTTGAGAATCCCGAGGATTTGGGGGATTTTCATTATTTTTATAGGGCTGGTCGGCTTAATCACATTATTGGCCGTATTAGTATTTCCTTTTTTAAGGATCCAGTTTACGAATTTAGTTGATGAATTTCCAACTTACTTTAAACAAATGCTCATAGAAATCGATCGTTTTATGCGTTCGTCTCTTTTCGCTACTTATTACGAAGGATTTAATATTAATATCAACCAGATTCTTGAATCGGGTCTCGGCAATGTAGGTAAAATGATCGCGGATGCCGTTGGGGGGATTGCTTCAGGTGTCACTTCATTCATTTCAGCATTAACTGGTTTCGTTTTATCGATCGTTACAGTGCCATTCATCCTTTTTTATTTATTGAAGGATGGTGAAAAATTGCCGAAAATGATTTTGAAAATGTTGCCGCCGCGTTTGCGAGATGATGCCGAAGTAATTTTAAAGGATGCAGATCATCAGATTAGTGCATATATACAAGGACAAATATTAGTAGCTATTTGCATTGGTATTATGGTGTCCATCGGTTTCCTCATTATCGGCATGAAATACGCACTGTTATTAGGCGCTCTAGCAATGTTTACGAGCGTTGTCCCTTATTTAGGACCACTCATTGCAATCACACCAGCTGTCATTATTGCAATCGTCACGTCACCATTTATGCTTGTCAAGTTAGCAATTGTGTGGACAATCGTCCAATTGATAGACGGAAAATTTATTTCGCCGCAAATAATGGGCAAATCGTTGCGTATCCATCCGATTACGATCATTTTTGTCCTATTGACGGCGGGATCATTATTCGGAGTGCCAGGCGTTATTTTAGGAATTCCGGGATATGCATTGCTGAAAGTATTGTTTAGCCATTTATTTGCCTTGCTAAAGCTACGGTACAATAAATATGAGCCAGATGAAAAGATGCATTACGAGCAATTGAAGGAATAATCGGTTTACGTAACCGTAAAAATATTATGTAAACTACTCACTACACCGAAAGTCTGACTTCATAACCATTCTCAAGACGCTCGAAAGGTTTGTAAACTTTTTTTACATTTGATATGGGGGTTAGAAAGGGGAGTGTGTTATGAAGCAAAGGACGATCGCAATACTATTCATTTTTATAGCAGCAAGTTTGTTGATCATTTATGGCAAAGATTTTATGTTTATCACTAAACATGATCGATTGGATGAAACATTTACGAACGCATCCTTCAGTAAAGTTGCAATCGATGCCGTAAATGCGTCGATCGATGTTCAATCAACAAAAAGCTCATCTGCAAAAGTAGAAGTGAGCGGATTGAAAAATAAGCGACCGAATGTACAACTTGATGCTGACGTTAATGGAGATACTTTATCTGTCAAAATAAAGGACACAAGAAAGGTGCTCCGCCTTCCTTTTGGAAAGAGATATGAAGCTGTCGTTGTGAAGGTATTCCTTCCTGAAAAACAATATGATGAAATGATCGTGAAAATCAATAACGGAAAAATTGCGGTAAATGATTTGAAGGCAGAATCAATAAATGCTCGTACGGACAATGGCCAAATACGACTTTCGGAGACAGTTTCCAAATCTGTAAAAGCGAAAAGTGCTAACGGAAAAATAGTTTTCAACTATGTTACTGGTAATATAAAAGCGAATACTGCCACAGGAAAAATAGCCATTATTACGGAAAATTTAAATTCTGCGATTGATGTACAAACGGATGTAGGAAAAATCGATATTCAAGTAGACCAAATGCCAGACAATGCGACGGTAAACATTTTAACAAGTGTTGGGAAAGTAAACTTGTTTGGAAGTGAAGATAGAAAAGCGGTATACGGGTCAGGGGAACATCTGATCCAACTTAAAACTGAAGTAGGAAAAGTAAACGTGGATCTAACAGGAAATACGTATGAGTAATTGAAAGGGCCGTCAATTTCGGCTCTTTTTTTTGTTGAGAACGCTTTTTGGTCTAATTGAAATGCTTAGAATGATTGACTGCTGGCACTTGTCATAAAGTAGGATATCGTTCATACTTATTTAGTTGAAGATTAATTGTACATTGTAGGAGATTGAATAAAAATGACAAAACATATTACGAAAATGACACCAGTAAATGATCCATGGGAAGCATACCAAGACATCGAGCAGCATGGCACATTCACTTTATCAAGTATTGAATTCACAACAACGTATTTATGTAATATGCGCTGTGAACATTGCGCCGTCGGTTATATGCTTCAACCAAAAGATCCAGATTCATTGCCGCTTGATTTATTAACTAAACGCTTAGATGAAATCCCGCATCTCCGTACGATAAGCATTACAGGTGGAGAACCGATGTTTTCAAAAAAATCCGTTGAAAATATTGTTTTACCTTTATTACAATATGCGCATGCACGTGGTATTCGGACACAGATGAATTCCAACTTAACAATGCCTTTTGACCGTTACGAAGCGATCGCACCTTACTTGGACGTTTTACATATTTCCCATAACTGGGGTACAGTAGATGATTTCGTGGATGGCGGATTTGCTAATATGGAAAGAAAGCCACCGCGTGAGAGAAGGGCGGAGCAATTTCAGCGGATGATTGAAAATAGCCGCAAGCTATCCGAAATGGGTGTTATGGTTTCCGCAGAAACAATGCTGAACAAGCGTACATTACCCTATTTGAGGGAAATCCATAGACAGGTCGTCGAAGAGATGAAATGCAGCCGACATGAAATTCACCCAATGTATCCAAGCGACTTCGCAAGTTCGTTAGAAGTTTTGTCATTGGATGAAACAAGAAAAGCAATTCATCAGTTGTTAGATGAACGTGATGAATCAACATGGATGCTTTTCGGTACGCTCCCTTTCTATCCTTGCAGCGACAAGGAAGAAGATTTGCATTTGCTCAGTAGATTGTATAAAAGTAAAAATGTTTCTGTCCGCAACGATCCGGATGGACGGTCCCGGTTAAATGTCAATATTTTTACAGGCGATGTCATTGTAACGGACTTCGGTGATACGCCGCCTTTAGGAAATATTAAAACAAATAATTTGATAGCACTTCATAAGAAATGGTTAGAAAGCTCGCTTGCTGCATCAATTAGCTGTCATTGTCCAGCGGTTCGTTGTTTAGGGCCGAACTTGTTAGTTAAAGACGCATATTACAAAGATACAGATTTCACAAAGAGGAAAGCTCAAATAATGATTGATTAACAGAAAGACTGCATTATGGAAAATACAATTCCGCCATGCAGTCTTTTTCAATTATTATTTTGTATAAGTGAATGATAGTCCTCTTTCGTATCTACGTCATAAAATAATCGTTGATCTGAACATGGAAGTTTAACACCTTTATAAAAGCCCGATCGCAATAAATCCCTTGCACCTCTATCGCCGTTTAACTTTAACAGGGCAGGAAATACGGAAGACGCAATCAAAATAGGAGGCCTTGGCACTCCTTTAAAGTAAGGAGCGACAAATTCTGAGCGATTTTGTTCTTTGTGGCATGCTATCATTTCATCGATCATTTGAACTGTAATAAACGGCTGATCCGCCAACAAAATAACAATCGCTTCTGCATGTAAGGACTTCGCAAACGTAACACCGCACTTCAAAGATGCTGATAGCCCCTCATCGGCCAATTTGCATGGGAGATGAACGACTTTCTTTTCTCGTTTCACAGCATCTGGCAGCCATGATAGCGCATCATCTTCTTGCGTTACAATACAGATGCAATCTAATCTTGATTGCAATGCTGTTTCGATTGCTAAACTGCCCAATGTCTTCATGCCAACTAATAACGATCTTTTATCAAGCCCCATCCTGCGGCTCTTTCCCGCAGCTAAATAGATACCAACGATGGCCATATTTCGGCTCCTCTTCGTACCGCAATCATTTCTGCAATAATGCTGACGGCAATTTCTTCCGCTCCTTCTGCACCAATCGGTAATCCAATTGGTGTGCGGAGCTGATCAAATTGTTCGTTCAAAAGCAGTTTCTCGGCTCTCTTTTTCGATCCTAACAAACCAACATAAAGTAATTCGAAATTCCGGAGATGCTTCAAAAGCATCTGATCAATTTGAAAATCATGTGTCTTAATAATGACAGAATCTAATTGGCGAAACACAGTTTCCTTCATTAGATGCTCCATATTGTTTACGGAAAAAGAAGCAGCTGTCGGGAAATGCTCTTTCGTGCAATATGCTGGGCGCCAATCATAAAGATGTACTTTATACCCAACTTCCGAAGCCATTTTAACTAATGGCCTGGCGTCAGGACCGGCACCGAATAAATGCAACACTGGGCTTGGCCAAATCCATTGCTGATAATAGCTTTCATCTTTTATGTGAATTTTACCAGCCGATCGTTCATATGGACGGATTTTTCCATCAGCAATCGGAGCATCTTTCAATGTGCCATATTGCTTGTCCGCACTATAACAAATCATTGAAGTATGGTCTTTCATTGATTGGATAAAGCGGACGGGTACTCCTTCTTCCAGTTGCCGATGCATAAACCGAAGCAATCTCAATAATAGGCGATCTACATCGCGCAGCATTACTGTTATGACTCCTTGACACCCAATGCCGCGTCCCCAACCAATATCATCTTCAGCTCGTAAATCATATTCATAGATGGCCGTTTTCCCTGTGCCGAACATCGTTTCCGCTCTGCAATGAATATCGTTTTCCAAACAACCACCGCTTAAAAGGCCGATACTTGTTTTGTCTTGAAAGAAGAACATCCAGGCACCTTCTTTACGGTAAGCGGACCCTTCTACATGAATAATCTGCGCCAATACAGTTGGTTTACCTTCCTCTATAACTGTTTTAATTAGTTCTGGAATGAATCCCATTCAACTCACCTCACCTTATCTACTCAATACAGTTGTAGCCAACGTCCCGCTCTATTATTCGAATGCAGCATTATAAATGAAACCTTGTTTGGCAATCCTACGACTAGTGTTAGAGAACTAAAGGAGGAAATTCGGTTGATAGAAGGCAAAAAACTAATCGTTGGAACAGCTCAACAACGAATTGATGCGGTCGAAAAATCTACTGGGGCGCTGAAATATTTAGGGGATAAATTTTTTCAAGGTATGCTTCATGCTAAAGTTGCCACTAGTACAGAAGCACATGCAAATATAGTATCGATCGATACGAGCGAGGCTTGGAAGGTGCCTGGTGTATGCGCCATTATAACGGGCGATATGTTCCCGTTCCCGATCGGACCGATTTTAGCAGATCGCCCACCGTTAGCATTTGATAAAGTTCGGTATTACGGTGAACCAATTGCCATCATCGTTGCAACACATGAATACCAAGCGAAAGAAGCTGCTAAAAAGATCGTCGTCGAATACGATCCGCTGCCTGTCGTCAACTCTGTCCAGCAGGCATTTCAGTCTAATGCGCCGCTAGTACATGAAAATTCTGCTTCATATACAAAAATCATCGATAATGTTTATCCGGTAGGCGGAACGAATATCGCAAGCCATATTAAAATTCGAAAAGGGAACTTCGGCAAAGCATGGGCAACTTGTGCTGATACAATTACTGCTACATATTCATTCAACTTATCAGACCACGCAGCAATGGAAACACGCACTGCCATGGTGGAAATCAATCCAGATGGTAGAGTCGTCGTCCATTCAACGAGCCAATCGCCGTTCACGATTAAGAAAGTTCTAAATCAATTTTTCAATATAGAAGTTGGGAAGATTATTGTTCATATTCCAATGTTAGGCGGTGCTTTCGGTGGAAAAGGAGCCGTGCAATTGGAGCCCTTAGCGTATCTGGCATCACGAGCAGTCGGAGGTAAGCTCGTCAAATTAAAGTTCGATAGGGAAGAAGATATGATGACAGCTCCTTGTCATATCGGTTTTGATGCTACTGTCAAATTGGGTGTCAATTCGCAAGGAAAATTAATTGCCGGGCACTATACATTTTTAATTGAAGCGGGCGCTTATTCAGACCAAGCGGCAGGGATAACGAGGGCAGCAGCGCTTGATTGTACAGGCCCTTATCACATTCCAAATGTTTGGTGCGACTCGTATTGCATGTATACAAATCATCCATATGCGACATCTTTCAGAGGTTATGGGCATCCTGAATTGACTTTTGCAATTGAACGGACGATGGACCAGTTTGCGAAAAAATTGAATATCGATCCGGTCGAGTTCCGTTTAATGAATGCAATTAAAGTAGGACATACAACTCCGACGCAGTCAGTGTTGAACGCGAACAAGTTAGGAGACGCAGAAGCTTGCATGAAACGTGCAAAAGAGCTGATAGAGTATAGCGGACCTGAAAGCGTACCGGTAAATGAACATATCGTACGATCAAAAGGAGTGGCACTTTTTTGGAAAACCTCTACAACTTCTACGAATGCACAAGCCGGCGCCATTCTAACATTTGAAGCGGACGGAACAGTGAACCTTAGCTGTGCAGCAGTTGAGTTGGGACAAGGGACAAAAACGATATTGGCGCAAATCGCTGCAGAACGTTTGCAAATGGACATCAATAAAATCCATGTGACAATGGAAGTGAATACACAATATAACCCCCATCAATGGCGCACTGTAGCAAGCAGTACAACCTTTTTGGCAGGGAATGCAGTGTTGGCTGCTGCAGATGATGCGATACGGCAATTGAAAAGAATAGGAGCAGTTGCATTGCAATGTTCAGAGGTGGAGTTATCCGTCGGAAATGGCCGAGTGTATGTAACAGCAGAACCAGATAAAGGGATCGATATCCAAACCATTTCATTAGGTTTTCAGTACCCGAATGGCCATACGGTAGGAGAACAAATAATCGGCATCGGCAGACACATCCAACGTCATTTAACACCGATGGATAAGGAAACAGGATTTGGAAATCCAGGTCCATGGTGGTCGGTTGGCGCCCAAGCTGTTGAAATTGAATTCGATAAACGTTCCTTCACGTATAAAATCCTTAGAGCAGTCACTGTAATGGATGGCGGCACAATTATCAATCCAATGACTGCGACACAGCAAATGCGGGGTGGGATTTTTTTAGGGTTAAGCATTGCAAAAGGCGAATCATTCCTGTTCAATCCGAAAGGCATTATTCAAAATCCGGATCTACGAAATTATCAAATGATGCGCTTTGGAGAGCAACCGGGAGAATACGTCATTGAATTTATTGAAACCCCTTCAAAAGATGGTCCATACGGCGCAAGAGGTATCGGAGAGTACGGAGTAATAGGTGCTGCTGCAGCACTTGCAAACAGTTTATCTATAGCAGTAAATGCCGAAATGAATGAACTCCCTTTGACACCGGAAACGATTTGGCGGTTATCGACGGAGGTTGTAAAATGATCCCTTTTACATTTGATTACTATAAACCCGAATCGATAGAAGAGGCATATAAAACATTCTCAAGCGAATGGTCATTAGGGAAGAAAGTGATCTTTTATTCGGGGGGAACAGAAGTGATCACATTCGCACGCGGAGGAAAATTAAAAGCGGATGCAGTTATAGATTTAAAAGGCATTGATGAGTGCAATGTTTTAAAGATAGAAGACGATCAACTTATAATCGGATCCGCCGTTACGTTAAATGAAATAACAGAGTCCGAACTATTTCCGATGTTAGGAAATATGGTGCGCAAAATTGCCGATCATACATCTCGAAACAAAATAACAATCGGAGGCAATCTACTAAGTGGATTGCCATATAGAGAGGCGCTGTTGCCCTTATTAGTCGCGGATGCATTAATTACTGTTGCTGGACCAAAGGAAAGGGATGTCTTTCCTGCTGAACAAATAGCAGCAGCAAAGGTGAAAGATGGTTCATTCATAACACAAATTAAGGTGCCGGTCAGCAATTTGAATCTACCGTACGCTTGCTTAAAACAAACACGTACTTCAACAGTTGGCTATCCAATTGTAAGCATAGCTGCAATGTTGAAAAATGAACGGATTCGCATCGCTTTTTCAGGCCTTTCAGATACGCCTTTTAGGTCTGCAGTCGTTGAAGGGGTATTAAATGACCATTCGTTGGACGTAAAAGAACGGATAAACAAAGCAGTTGCAAAAATGCCTGCTACAATTATGGAAGACTTTCTGGCGTCGAAAAAGTTTAGGCAATTCACACTGACACAGTTATTAAATGAAATGTTCGAGGAACTGGAGGAAGCGCAATGATCTTTTCAAATACGAGTAAGCATACAATCGCATCCATATTAGTAAATGGAGAAAAGAAAGAGATCATGGTTCGTTCAGCTGATACATTGTTAACTTCATTACGGGATTCATTAGGATTAACGGGTGCAAAATTAGCATGTGGCAATGGAGATTGTGGTGCATGTACAGTATTAGTAAACGGTAAACCGATGCATTCCTGTCTCGTGCTCACTGTAGAGGCAGTACATCAAGAAATTACGACGATAGAAGGACTTCAACACTCCCCGATGCCCAAAGCGTTTGTCGATCATTGGGCAATCCAGTGCGGCTATTGCACGCCAGGATTCATTGTGAATAGTCATGCACTTGTTACCGCCCATCCAGAAGCTACTGAGGATCAGATTGAAGAATGGCTCTCTTCCAACCTGTGTAGATGTACAGGATACAAGGAAATTAATGAAGCAGTGAAATCGGTACTGCAAAAGAAACAGAAATAAATAGATGGACTGCTCTGAAGTTAAGAAACGGCTTCAGTGCAGTCCATTTGTCTTTTACCCTTTTTTAAAACTTTTGTTGGAGCTGTTTAATGTTTCAATCAACTGCAATGTTTGCGCTGCTTGGTCAATTTGTTTTCTTACTTGTTCCAATTGCTGTTGAACCGTTGAAGATGCTTCTGTAACAGCTACCGCTTGCATTTGATTTAAAAGTTGGGAAGCTTGTTGCAATTGCTGACCCGCCTGTTGCGCGGACTGTGTATCAAAAAGTGTATTCATTTGTTGAATAGTTTGAGATGCCTTTTGCAGTTTTTGTAAAATGTTTTTCTTTTCATTTTGAAATTGCTGTTCCATTTGATTGTCCTGCTGCTTCACCATTTTTTTACTCCTTTCTAAGCGTATTTTACATTATAGTATTGGTTGACAAGGATTCGTTTTATTCAAACGGTTATGGAGTTACCACCTTAGGCTGATACTTAGCATACAGCATTCTGCCGCTATATCCACATTGCGCAAATTAATGACTATACCACTTGGTGTATATTTGACATCGTGGTCAACTGTAATTCCTCCAGAAGTGATCAGTTGTTTCACTTTGTTTTCATTGGAGGATTGAGCTGCTTCCATTAATTCTCGAGCAAATTGGTCGGATTCAGCAATTTTATCGATTAGTTGTATGGCTTGTTTCATAAGCAATTGAAATCGTTTAGCGGAGGTGTTGAATTTCCGAACATTTACGGGAGGGAATGAATATGGCATTCTTTGGCTTTGCGCTGACATCGGGATGATGGATGGATACGTTGGAGAGATGACAGTGTGATAAGGAGAATACGTTAAATAGTGGAGTTGTCGATAATACAATGAGACGCCTCCTTTTCGGCACATACATCTATACTATGACGCATATGCCCATTCAGTGAGTAATATTAAAGTACGTATGAATCGTTGCCGAATGGTAGAATAGATAAGTATAAAAGAGGAAAGAGGCGGGCGATTTGGATCGTATCGATATTCGTGAGTTGATAACAGAAGAACAATTAAAAGAAGGATACAATGTTATGCGACAATTGAGAAGCCATTTAGATGAAGTGGCGTATTTGCAATTAGTGAATGAAGCAAAACGAATAGAGAATTATCGTCAATTCGCTCTATACGCAAATGATAAAATTGCAGCGGTCATCGGTTTTCAACCAATGGTAACTCTCTACTATGGCAAGTTCATTTGGATTTGCGATTTTGTTACGGATGAGTTAAAGCGATCAAAAGGGTATGGAGAGCAGCTGCTTACTTATATACATGACTTATTGCTGTCCGAAGGCTATGAAACCGTCGCACTTTCATCAGGGCTACAACGAGAAAGCGCCCATTCGTTTTATAAAGATAAAATGAAATATGAGCAGGTTAGTTACGTCTTTAAAAAAACGCTTTAAAAAAATTGAAGCCAATAAGCTGAAAACTTAATTACAGTACCCTATAATTGTTAATGGCAATCAAATGTATTGCGATGAATATAGATCAAAAAGCGAGGAACTTGCATGTCCAATCTATCAGTAGGAGCAGCTCATGGAAAAATCATATTAATTGGAGAACATGCAGTTGTTTACAATAAGCCTGCCATTGCAATTCCCTTTACTGAAGTGGGGGCAAAGGCAATTATACAAGAAGGCGGTAGCGATGAATCAGGATGCCGATTGAACTGTAAATATTTTTGTGGTCCATTTGAGAATGCACCTGAGCCGTTATCTGGCATTACAGCATGTGTACATGAAACGTTAAGCTATTTACAAGTGGAAAAACCAAATATAACGATCCGTATCGAATCCTCTATCCCTTCCGGACGAGGATTAGGTTCAAGCGCAGCAATTGCCTATGCAGTTGTAAAAGGTTTGTTTCGATATTATGGCCATCAGGCGAATGAAGATGAGATTTTACGGCTTGCACAAGTGGCGGAAATATTTGCTCATGGAAATCCAAGCGGCATTGATGTCGTTGCTGTTGGCAGTGAGGGGCCTATCCGTTTCCAAAAAGGGAAAGGGGCTGTCCCATTACCCATTGGAAAGACATTGCATTTAGTCATTGCGGATACAGGAAGATTCGGAGATACACGGACAGCTGTAGAAAGCATACGAACACTTTACGAACAGGATCGTCTCACAACTCAAAGGTCGCTTGACTTGATTGAAGACTTTACGTACCATTGCGAACAGGCGATGGCGAAAGGTGATGTAAAGCTTGTAGGCTGTTGCCTTAATTTAGCTCAGGAAGAATTATCAGCTTTAGGTGTGAGCGATGAAGGCATTGATCGGCTCGTGGATGTTGCCAGAGATTCCGGAGCATTAGGCGCTAAACTTACAGGCGGCGGCAGAGGTGGCTGCATATTAGCATTGGCTGCTGATGAACAAGATGCACTACAGCTATCGATTTCATTAAAAGAAGCCGGTGCTACTGAAACGTACATTAGCCGGATCGGCATGAGTCAGCATCATTATTTTGAAAAGGCGGAGAATGAACGTGCAAGCGAAAGTTAAAGCGCATACGAATATTGCCCTCATTAAGTATTGGGGGAAGAGGAACGAACAATTGTTCCTACCTACGAATAATAGCATTTCAATTACATTAGATCGATTTTATACAACGACTTCAGTTACATTTCAAGAAGGATTGACAGCCGACCAATTCATGTTAGATGGCAAAGAAATTCAAGGGATGGAATTGCAGAAGATCAAAACATTTTTGGATCTAATTCGAAATAAAGCAAATAAGCAGCTATTCGCAATCGTTGAATCGGTCAATAATGTGCCGACAGCAGCTGGTTTTGCATCATCCGCGTCCGGATATGCAGCTTTGGCTGCCGCAGCATCGAAGGCAATCGGTTTGAATCTCAATGAAGAAGAGTTATCCATAATCGCCCGACAAGGTTCCGGCTCGGCATCGAGATCCGTATATGGTGGATACGTTGAATGGCAAAAAGGAGAAAAAGAGGACGGAACTGATTCTTATGCTACCCAAATTATGCCAGCAGATAAATGGGATTTAAGCATCTTGTCTGTTATGGTGGAAGCGAAAGAAAAGAAAGTGTTGAGCAGGGAAGGGATGAAGCGTACAGTGAATACTTCGTCATTTTACCAAGCATGGCTCGATACGATTGATGAGGATTTAATAGCAGCAAGACAAGGAATCAAAAACCGGGATTTTGAATTGTTAGGAACCGTTTTGGAGCGCAATGCATTAAAAATGCATGCAACGACTTTAGCGTCTAACCCTCCATTTTTATATTGGACAGGAGCGACAGTGGATGTAATGCATGAAGTTGAAGCGTTGCGGGAAGAAGGCATTCTTTCTTATTTTACGATTGATGCAGGACCAAATGTGAAAGTCATTTGTCAGCCAAAGGATGAAACGATTGTTAAAGAAAGACTTGAACAATTAAACTGTGTGCAACAGATTTTTGTTTGTCATCCTGGACCGGGTGTAGAATATTTATGATGACAACCGGCGGGATACACAGCAATAGTACGTATCAACCTATAACAATTCAAGTTCCCGGAAAGCTGTTCATTGCGGGCGAATTTGCAGTACTTGAACCCGAAGCAAGCGCGATTGTTGCGGCTGTAAATCGTTATGTGTATGCAGAAATAGCATTTAGCGATGATAACCATTTACAGCTTCCAAATATCGGTTTTGAAGATATTCGATGGGATGTGATAGAAGGCAATCTTCATCTTTATGAACAATCGCCTAAACTATCATTTCTACAAAACACTTTGCAAATATGCAATCAATATATCGTTGAAGCAGGCATCAAGCTAAAACCGTTCACTCTTCGAATTAATAGTGAATTAGATGATGCATCTGGGAGAAAATATGGGCTTGGATCAAGTGCAGCAGTTGTAGTTGCCGCAGTTACAGCGATACTGCGCTTATATAAAGAGGAAGGCATCTCATCCTCTCCAGAAATAATTTACAAATTGGCTTCCATCGTGCACTTCAAAACGCAAGGAAACGGTTCTTGCGCCGATGTTGCCGCATCTACCTATGGTGGTTATTTACATTACAGTGCTTTTGATGGAGAATGGATAAAAGACCGCTTAACAGAAGACATCAATCTTCATGCATTCATTGCAGAGCAGTGGCCTGGACTCCATATTAAAAAAATCGTTCCTCCTACAGAGCTGTTGCTATGTGTAGGGTGGACAGGCAATGAAATGTCAACCTATAAAATGATTGAGAAGATTAAACGTTTAAAATTAGTACAGCCGGCAGCATATGCTGATTTTCTTGAGCAAAGTATAATGGCTGTTCACGATATGGTTGATCAGTTCGAGAAATCGGATGAAAGAGGAGCAATACAAAGTTTTGCGCGCAATCGAAAAGCACTATCCAAATTAGGAAGAGATGCTGAAGCGGAAATTGAAACGCCGAAGCTGCAGGAGTTAATTCACATTGCAAATAAATATGGCGCCGGGAAAACATCTGGTGCTGGTGGCGGGGATTGCGGCATTGCATTTGTTATAGGGGAATTGAACGCAAGTCAGCTAAAAGAAGAATGGGCATCTTCAAACATTGAACCATTAAATTTAGCTGTTTCAAAAGAAGGGGCAATGGAGATCAGGAAGGCGGATGAGACAAGTGACTGAATCGATTCACCAACGGAAAGCGGAGCATATTCAAATCGCGTTGAATGAAAAAGTGACGGGCGATCATATTACAACAGGGCTTGAAAGGGTGCATTTTGTCCATAATGCGCTTCCTGAGATTGATTTTCAGGAAATTTCAATCGAAACATCTTTTTTAGGCCATGCTATTAAAACTCCTTTTTTAATTAGTTCGATGACTGGCGGTGCGGCATTTGCAGAAACGATTAATCGTCATTTGGCAGTCGCAGCTGAGGAAAAGGGCTGGGTGTTAGCTTTAGGATCAATGAGAGCGCTAATCGAGAGCGAAGAACATAGAGCTTCGTTTCAAGTCCGTAAATATGCACCCAACGTTCCAATTATCGCCAACTTAGGAGCTGTACAACTGAACTATGGCTTCCAAGCTGACTTATGCAAGAAAATTGTAGAAATGTCAGATGCAAATGCACTCGTACTCCATTTAAATAGCATACAAGAAGTAATTCAACCGAATGGAGATACGAACTTCAAAGATTTACTTATAAAAATCGAGAAATTGGTATCTGAAATGGACATTCCTATCGGAGTAAAAGAAGTAGGTTGGGGAATTGACGGCGACATTGCTAAAAAGCTGACAGATGTGGGCATATCTTTCATTGACGTTGCAGGAGCGGGCGGCACGTCATGGAGCCAGGTTGAAAAATACCGATCAGCCGATCCTATAAAACGCGCTGCAGCAGATGCATTTAGTGAGTGGGGAATCCCAACTGTCGACAGCGTTGCATCAGTCCGCAAAAAGATCGGCAATCAAACGATCGTGGCAAGTGGCGGAATGGCCACAGGACTAGATGCAGCGAAAACAATCGCCTTAGGTGCTGATGCAGTCGGATTTGGCAGATCTATTCTGAAAGAAGCGACTCAATCTGTTGAAGACGTCATTCAAGTGATGGAAACGAAAGAATTGGAGTTGCGCATCGCTATGTTCGGTGTTGGAGCCTCTAATTTGAAGGAATTGCAAGCGACCGATCGAGTCCGTTATACAGAAAGATAAATAAGCGCCCATCCGATCAATTTATGCCGGATGGGCTTTTATCCAGCTTTACGACTTTACGGTACAGCAATAAAATTTGGGTTGAGCGAACGTTTACTTTCATAATCGTTCTTGTTTGTTAAATAGCAGAAGTTTTACCGAAATTGCTATTCATAAATACCGTTACAGATCAGACTTAAAACCCTATCATTTCACGTATAAAATCATGAAAACAGCAAGCAAAAACCAACGTGAACCACCTAAAAATTGGAAGATCCTAACATTTTTAGAGAAATAACAAACACTAATCTTACTTAAGGAATTGTATGCTTATGCAATGTATATTGGAGATAAATATCATTTTTGAAGGAGTGTTTTACTATGTGGAAAATTATTGACGGTAAACTGCAGCAAACAACCGACACAGATCGAGTAAAATTCAGAACAAACATTAGCAAAGCAATTTTAGATGATTTACAAAGGATTGCTGAAGATAATGATACGCATGTCAATTATTTATTAGAAAGCGGATTGCTACACGTATTAAAACAAGATGTTATTTCATTTAATAAAGATTTGAGACCGAAAGATCGAGTTCAATACAAAACGACATATGACAAAGAACTACTATCAGCAATTAAGGAAAAAGCGAAGGAACAGAAACTATTTATAAACGATCTTATCGAGTATAGTGTGCAATACATTAATGTAGAGGAAAGTAAGGATAGAAACTATAGATATAGAATAGAGGAGTAAATAAAAAACTCTTTTAAAGAACGCCCCCGTCATAATATATATTATAGAGAGTTACGTATCAATGATAAGTATACTTAAGACAGTGAGATAAAAAGGGTTTTTTATTGTACAAGGACACCAAAGTCCGAACTATTTGGACATGAAAGTTTGGACTATTAGTTTAGTCCGATCTATATATCGAGTTGAATTACCCAATTCATTTACCAATTAGGATTTTTATTAATGCTGCATTTATACATTATACTTGATTAGTTTCATATTCCAGTGTCCCATAAGGCATCATTATCCCCAATCACATTAGGAACGGATTGATCAATAATCTTAGAATGCCCCACTTCTGTAACTGTGATTAAGATAGTTTTTGTTTTTATTACTTAAACCCCAATGGGATAAGCGTTATTATTCAGATGATCAAAAGCCAAATCCCACCCTATTTTCAGTAGGAATTTGGCTTTTGATCTTCAGCAATCACGTCCGTTAATGTAATACTAAAAATTTAAATCAAACACCTCATTTGGTAAGTGTCATTTTCTTGTTTAAATAATAATTCCTTATATATTAACTTCTTCTTTTAATATTTCCAATGCATATAAAAGGTCTATATCTTTATAGATATGCTCAGGAGACCAAGGTATATAACGATCGGGTTGAATCCCTTTACCGTGTAATGGATGATTTAAAGTTTTTTGTACACGGCGTGATATTGGATAATAAAGTGAAAACATATCGGCCCACTTTTTGATAACTAAATCGCTATAATCATTCACCCCCATAGTGGACCGTCCAATTACGGTTACTTTAGAAGACGACATACTCATCTCTACGAAGTATTCAGCTGCACTAGCACAATAAACGTCAGTCATAACAACTACTTTTTTAGGAAAATCAGTTCCTTCGAACTTAGATGCTTTATCCTTCAACGAGTCGGAAAAATCTAATGCAACAAAACCTTGACCGCGGTACTTCTTACATTGTTCTTCCGCAAAATCAAGGACATCTAATGTCTCTTGATCTTTTATATCCTTTCTAAAATTCTGACATAATTGAATAAATAAATCAGAATTTCGATTGGTATAATTGAACTCCCTTAATTCACCTTCAGTACTTGGGTGTTCATCGCTTGGGAAAATATATGGAACTAACGTTGAAATGGCTTGTCCATTTCCACCATTATTATTTCTTACATCGATAATGTGTTTTGCAAGATAAAAGTGCAGAAGAATGCAATGAAAAATACATAAGCTTGCCAGCCTTCATCTGAGTATTCATTTATGTCTAGAAAGTGCGTTTGTTACCCTAAAAC
>NZ_JBBCZC010000051.1:0-22591 GCF_037144575.1 Sporosarcina sp. USHLN248 | reverse complement strand
CCATGCCGGCGGAAAGCGTCCGCCCTGTAGCGCAAATCAACATTACTCAGCGGTACCTAAGTAAAAGGGTGACGTGCAAATCACATCACCCCAACATTTGATTTAGAACCATTTTATTGAAAGAATTCAAGCAATGTCACCGGCGTTTCTTCAAAAGGAGTATAGATTGTGTGTGTATCTTCTGTGCGCATTAAAGTATTGATCATCCCGCTATCACCTATCCAGCAGTAAAAACTTTCTTCCACACCGTGCTCATAAAGGAGGTTCATGTAAAAATCCGGTTCGATAATATTAACGATGCCGTCTTCTTTTACCGCACTATTCACGATGCTCCTTATCGATGCAATGGAGTCTACATCTTGTAGAACAGTTTCACCCGCTCCCCCTATTTCTGAAATCGTGATTTTCACAATCTGTTCATCTAACAACAACTCATTGTTTTCCGACTGTTGCATAGAAGCGTGATTTAATTCTACGGCCTGACATCCTAACAGAATGAGTAGCAGCCACAATAAAAAGAAGCACTTCATTTTCCTCACTCTCAATCTCCCCAATCCAATGCTATTCCATAAATTAGACGGTCAACCTTATCCGACGTTTCGTTCTATTTTGAATTGACTTTCAATACTGCAAGTCGTTATAATTATAACCAGGTGATAGTATCAACTATTAAAATGAGGAGTGGATTGAATGATAGGAGCTAAAATATCAGCGATCGGTACTTATGTACCCGAAAAAAGATTAACAAACTCCGATCTTGAACAAATGGTTGAAACAAACAGTGAATGGATTATTCAAAGAACCGGCATTCACGAGCGCAGAATTACTCGTGCCGATGAATTTACGAGTGATATATGCGTTTCCGCCATAAAAGATTTAATGCATAGATACAATAAAAAAATTGAAGATGTAGACATGATTATTGTCGCAACAAGCACACCAGATTTCCCATTTCCTTCTGTAGCAAGCATCATTCAGGAACGTTTGAGCATTCCCCAAACCGGCGCGATGGATTTAAGCGCAGCGTGTGCAGGGTTTGTATATGCATTGCATACGGCACATAGCTATATTGCATCTGGGCTTCACAAAAAAGTAATCGTTGTGGGAGCAGATACATTATCCAAAATTACGGACTACACAGATCGAAACACATGTGTGTTATTCGGTGACGGCGCTGGTGCAGTATTGGTAGAAAGGGACGAACAAGCAAATAGCTTCGAAGGATTTCAATTAGGAAGCGACGGAAGTGGAGCACAGCATGTCTACCGAACAGGACTATCAAAAAGAGTAAATGATATCGAGTTAGTCGACACTAAATTTCTTGTACAAAATGGCAGGGAGGTTTTCCGTTGGGTAGTACGGAATGTCCCCGAAAATATAGAGAAATTGTTGAAAAAAACGGAAATAACCTTAGAGCAAATCGATTGGTTCATACCTCATAGCGCGAACTTGCGCTTAATAGAGCCGATTTGCGACAAATTGCACTACCCGATGGACAAAACGTTATACAGCTTAGTCAACTTCGGTAATACTTCTGCTGCTACAATTCCACTATCCCTCGACATTGGAATCCGTGATGGAAAAGTTAAAAATGGAGATCGGGTCCTTATGTATGGCTTTGGAAGTGGATTGGTGCACGCAGGGCAAATTTTAAAGATTGATCTTGATGAGGAAGTCCATGTACCACATCCATTTTGACGCATGTGATAACATAAGAAAATAGATGTCATTTCAAGGCTACGATTCCGGAATAGACGCTCAAAACCATCTTCTATGAAGAAAAGCCGCATTCTTTAGTTAAGAAATGCGGCTTTTCTTCATAATCTGTTATTCCTTATGATAACAGTATAATTTAGCAATCAACTCTTTTTTTACTTCTATCTGATAGCTACGGGCAAGCAAGTCATGCAGTTTTCCAAAAAGCTTTAAAGCGTTATAATACGCATTTTTGATCTCTTCTTCATGTAAAGAAGCAGTCGTAGCAGCATAATCATTGTAAAAATCAGCGCTAATATCATTTTCGAGATTTTTCGTACTGTTTAACCAACGTTCAACTGTACGCTCATTCACTCTAATCAACTGCAATATGAATTTCTGTACTTGGGAAAGAATCTCTAAAGAGCGCGCAAATTCTCCCCTTTTCAGTACATTCACACCGAATAACCATGCATTTACAAAATTATTGAATGCAAAATTCACATTCTCATTTGTCATTCTTTCCGGACCAGCCCCGCTAATATATTCAAGCAAAGGAATTAGCCTGTTTGTAGAATCGTACATATACATGGACTCAACATTAGGAAATACACCTGTCGGTTTAAAGCTTTTTATAATATCCATTTGGGATTCGGGCAGAAAATGAAATTCTCCTCGAATCATGTTGGTAAAAACGACGACTTCGGTTCCGTATTCATTGTAAAAGAGTAGCTCAATTGGCGAAATTGCGGAGATCCAATCTTTCGAACTAAAATGATCGATTCTATGATCATCGATGAAAATATAAAACTCAACATCAGAATACTGATCGCCTTCACCTTTCGTAAAAGAACCATACATCATACACGATGACACGGATTGATCTTGAATACATTTATCTTTCACTCTTTGAATGATTTCTTTTTGAATTAACATATAAGTATCCCCCTCATCTTTTATTTTCTAAAGAAGGGAATGATCTACTACCGGACAGCATGAGCAACACATATTTAATGCTCCTTCCACTACGTAATCCAAACAATTGTAACATATTATTATTCAGTCTCCCATATATAAAATCCCCTCCTTCGCAAAGCAAAAGAGGGGCAGAACTATTATAGATAACGTCCAGTAATCGACTTTTTATTTACTTTTATTTCTCTCGGCGTCCCTTCAGCTATTACTTGTCCGCCTTTTTCTCCGCCTTCAGGCCCCATATCGACAATCCAATCCACTGATTTAATGAGTTCACTGTTGTGTTCAACAACAATTACTGTATTTCCTGCATCAACAAGTCGATGTAAAATGTTTAACAATTGACGGACATCAACCGGGTGAAGACCTGTCGTTGGCTCATCCAATAAATATAATGTCTTTTTCTTCGTCGTCTCTAATAATTCCTTCGATAGCTTCAAACGCTGACCTTCTCCGCCAGACAATGTTGTTAAGGACTGGCCCAATTTCAAGTAACCTAAACCAATATCAACGAGCAAGTCAAGAACTTTCTTAACTTTCATCTCCTTCGCAAAGATCGGCAACGCTTCTTGAATTGAGCATTCTAAAATATCATTCACATTGTAGCCATCATACGTGACAGACAGCACATCCTCCTTAAACCGCTTACCACGACAAACAGGACAAGTCACTTCCAAGTCGGGGAAAAAGAGCATATTTGTCGTTACATAGCCTAACCCTTGGCAATTTTCACAGCGTCCGCCTGTCGTATTGAAGGAAAAATGTTTCGCAGTTAATCCTTTTTCCTTTGCAATCGGCTGCTTTGCAAAGACATTTCGGATGCTTGTAAATAAATCAGTATACGTTGCCACATTAGAGCGCTTCATTCGACTTAACGGTGACTGTCCGACCGTTACGATTTCATCAAAATGGTCAAGCCCTGACACTTCCGAAAAACCTTGTCGAATTTTTTCTTGCCCTTTCGAGAGGACACCGAAAACGAGAGAAGATTTCCCGGAGCCCGATACGCCAGTCACCGCAATTAAACAACCTATCGGAAAAGAGACGGTTAATGATTTTAAATTATGCAATGTTGCCCCGGTTACCGTAACTACTTCCCCTATACCGCTACGATACTCCTCAACCATTTTCTCCTCCTCTCGCAAATAACTACCTGTCACGGAATTTTCCTGGTCAACTAGTTCCGATAACGTTCCTTGACCGACAACTTTTCCACCTAATTTTCCGGCCCCTGGTCCCATATCAATTAAATAATCCGCTTCCCTCATTACATCTACATCATGCTCTATGACAAGCACAGTATTATTTAAATCCCTAAGCTCTTTCATCACACTAACCAACCCCATCGTATCTTTCGGATGGAGTCCCATCGTTGGCTCATCCATCACATAGAGAACTCCTGTCAGAGAGGAATCAAGTAAAGAAGATAGACGAAGTCGTTGCATCTCTCCCCCAGACAACGTAATTACTTGACGATCTAAGGTAAGATATCCTAAACCCATTTTAATGATTCTTTTCAGTTTCGTTTTCAAGTCTTGGATAAACATCTCCGTCAACAGATAGCTGTTCTCCTCCAATTGTTTTTCAACCTCTTCAATCCATAGGAGCATTTCTTCTAACGAGCGGTTTACAAGCTTAGGAATCGTCTTCCCTCTTACAGTCACTTCACGACTGATCGAATTCAAACGCTCACCCTCACAATCAGGACAGGTTTCGGAATAAAAATAGGCATCTCCCTCTGCCGACTGTCCGGATTTCTCTGAATACCGCCGCCACATTCCTGTTAATACACCCTCAAACTTGCCCTCCGCGACCGTCTTCGGCGGATTTATGTTTGCAAAGTGTTCTTTCACTTCATCACTGTCAGTGCCATAGTAGAGAATGGAAATCTGTTCTGGACGGTATGCATGCAATGGAAGATCATCGCCGATTGGCACACCATAATATTCTAAAGCCGTTTTCACTACGGCGACTTGATAGTCTCCATAACGTCCTTTCCAAAGATCAACAGCTCCGTTTTCAATCGACAAGTCGGCATGAAAAACAGAAGGTGTATGGATGCTAATTACACTTCCTAATCCTTTGCAAGTTGGACAAGCCCCTTCTGCTGTATTGTATGAGAAATGAGTGCGTGTTAATTTTTCCATGCGGTAGTGACAGTGAGGACAATGGATATATTCTGTAAAACGATTGGCTTCCCTGTCAATATCAGAAGTATTATAAGTTGGTTTTATTTCCCAATGGCAATTCGGACAATGGCGATGACCTAACTTTTCAAAAATCATTCGTAAACTTGTATACATATCTGTAACTGTGCCGACCGATGAACGTGGATTTCGATTTGTCACATGCTGGTTAACGCTAATCGCTGGTGACAATCCCCGAATCGTGTCGACTTTCGGTTTATCGATTCCTTGCATACCCATCGATTCTAAATATTGTCTTTGACATTCTTTAAACAGCGTATCCATCGCCAATGTCGATTTTCCCGAACCGGAAGGTCCTGTTAGTACAACAAGTTTATTTTTTGGTATTGTGACCGTCACTTGCTGTAAATTGTGCTCCCTTGCACCTTGAATCAAAATGACATTTTCCAGAACAATCGCCTCCATTACCGTTATAGCCCCATCATACAACATTTATGCAAGTGCAAGGTTTAACATTTCCATGTGTTAATTTATAAGGATTTCTTGTGAAATAAACGTCATGGTACTTGAATGTTATAATAGAATCTTCACAAACAGAAAGGGGCGCTTACAATGGAATATAAGCCAAAAGATATTGCGAAACAGTTAGACGTCGGCACTAGTGCTATGCGGCATTACGAAGAATGGGGCATCGTTCCCCCACCGAAAAGAAAACCGAACGGGTACCGAGTCTACACTGAAGAGCATCTGGCTTACTTCCAATGCATACGCGCATTATATCCCGGCTTTGGAATGGCCGCCGTCCGTAAAATTATGCCGATGATTCAAGCATCGCAATTCAAGGAAGCTCTTTGGGAGATTAATAAACTGCAAGCAGAGCTATATGACAGAAAACAGCAAGCTCTTCAATCGCTTGAGCTATTGCAACCTGATCAAATGGAGCACTTTCTCGATAGACAGAAGAAAAAGTGGTATTCCATTGGGGAAGTGGAAAGAGAAATCGATGTGCCAGCAACAACAATTCGTCACTGGGAAACGGAAGGATTAATCACACCAAAACGAAATCCTGAAAACGGCTATCGCCAATATGATCGTGAAGACATCCGGCGTCTTTTAATCATACGCACAGTGCAATCTTCCGTTTTTTTACTAAAAACAGTACGTGAAGTATTGGAGGAAATGGGTCAACATAATATAGCAAAGGCTAGGGAAGTCACATTATACGCCCTATCGGATATGGACATTCAAATTGAACACCAGTTAAACGGTATGTATTATTTGCATAATTTAATATCCATGTTAAGAGAAAAGGAAATACAACGAAGTTAGTGTTTTTAGTTTACTGCAAGCCAAGAAAACACATTTATAGTAAGCATTGCGGATGCTGTCTGGCGTCCGCTTTTTCTATTCAGTAAAAGCGTATTTAAATTTCACAAACAATTCAATTTTATATTTTACATACTTGTGAATTGTATAGATAGGTATTATGTATTAGGATAAAATATTCATTGGAGGTGGTCATATATGAACAATAATAATGTAATTGTCATTCCTGAGAATCCAGTATCCCGGTTTTTATTCAGTGATTCTCGCTCCGCACTTATTTGGTTGATCATTAGAGTATATGTAGGGTTCGCTTGGCTAAAAGCGGGTTGGGGAAAAGTGACGAGTGACGCGTGGACTGGTGAAAACGCAGGCGCCGCTCTCCAAGGATTTATTGGCGGTGCACTTGCAAAATCAGCAGAAGGTGGAGATGTGTCCGGTTGGTATGCAACATTCCTGGAAAATGTTGTATTGCCAAACGCAAAAGTATTTGGCTTCATGGTAGCTTACGGTGAAGTTTTAGTTGGCCTTGGCTTGATCTTCGGATTGTTAACCGGAATTGCTGCATTCTTTGGAGCTTTCATGAACGTCAGCTTTCTGTTCGCAGGTACACTTAGCACGAATCCATTGCTGTTCATCCTCGCAACTTGGCTCGTGTTGGCATGGAAAGTGGCTGGCTGGTACGGCCTTGACCGTTGGGCATTGCCAAAGTTAGGCACACCTTGGACAAAAAAAGAAAAAGGGTAAAGGAAAGGCCCGGCGTCGCTATAATGCGATTTGCCGGGCATTCCTTTTTTTCGTATGGTTAGGAGAACGGTTTGACAGTTTAATGCTGACTCGTAATGACGAGTGGATCATGCGCCATCATTCCACGCTGCTTCTTTTTCGTTCAGCACTTTCCCCGATTCTCAACAGCAAGTAAATAAATAAAAACGTCAGAATTGCGACTACTTCAAGCGAAACGATATATAAAGGATATGGACCTAAGTAATCAAGCAAACTGCCGCTATACGGCTTTTCCCGCAAAAACATATAATTCCCATCTACAACCAAATTGATTATGAAGATGAGTGGCACAAGCGCATTCAATAAGAGAAACGCCTTAAATACTCCTTTCAACGTTGGCACGTAACCTTTCACCCACACAAAATAGAGTCCAGTCAAAATGATGCCTATATGGGTAAGAAAGAAATGAAAAAACCTGAAATGAGGAAAATCTATGTCTAACACTGGAGTAAGCAACGCTTGAACGGCGCCTCCGATTCCTGCAAATAGAACAAAGTCGATGACATGACGATTCCCTGACCAAAGCAACACAATCGCCACGAGGAGTGAAATGCTGCATAACTCAAGCGGCAGTGAATCTGCCAAGCTCCATCGCCCGGTCACCGCCATCCATAGATGATAGAGCAATTCAAGCAAGAGTAGAATGCATGCGGCAGTACGTTCTGCATACTTCAACTTCTCACCGTATTGCCGTAACTGATTTCTCCCTATAAACAAAGCGATCACCACAGCAATGAAAAATAGGATCGCTCCAATATGCGTTGCAGAAAAAAGTATAAAGCCGCTTTTGTCCATTTCAATCCCCCTCTCATGATGAAATGCTATTTATTTGTATTTAATACGTCAAAAGTAGCGGAATTGGTTGCAAAAAAATTCATCATACTTTCAAATAGCACCCTATTCATTCAAAAAGCCCACCCATTTTGATTTATTCAAAACAGGCGGGCTTTATTTATCGAGAAACACAAAAAGACTCATTGAAAAAAATGAGCATATATGTTATTTTTATATAGATAGGCACCTAATATATAAATGCCTATATTAATTCCATCTTAATTATACAACATAAGCTTTTCACAAGTCAACTCTTTTCTATATCTTTTTAAGGAGTGTGTGCGATGAGTTCAAAATTTCAGCAGGAGCAGCAAAGAGTGGATCATGTCACGGAAATTATTCAAGAACGGATCTACAATTTAGAGAAGGAAACTTCTAAGCGCAAGGACGAAGTGGTGAAGATTCGCAAACATTTTTGGGATGAAATTAAAGTGAATACGGATACTTTCGATGATTATCTTGAAACAATCATCGGATTAAGGCAAGAAGCGCAAGCATTGTCAGTTAGCCAAACAACTCATAGACATGCGTCCAACAAACTGTCCACACTACGGCGTATGCAACATGCTCCATACTTCGGACGCATTGATTTTATTGAGGAAGGGTCCACGGACGAGGAGCAGATCTACATCGGCATCGCCACTCTTACAAATGAAAGCGGGGAAGATTTCCTTGTTTACGATTGGAGGACGCCTATCTCAAGCGTCTACTATGATTATCAACCTGGAGCAGCCCAGTATACGACGCCAGCCGGCATTATTAAAGGAGAGTTAGAGAAAAAATGGCAATACCTCATTCATAACGGCGTTCTTCAATCGATGTTCGACACGAGCATTACAATCGGGGATGAAATTTTACAACAAGTTTTGGGTAAAGGGACCGACAAACATATGCATAGTATCGTCGCTACGATCCAACAAGAACAGAACCGTATTATCCGGCATGATCACGGCAGGCTCCTAATCGTTCACGGCGCTGCAGGGAGCGGCAAGACATCGGCTGCTTTACAACGGATTGCTTACTTACTCTACAAATACCGTGACAGCATTAATGCCGATCAAATTATTTTATTCTCACCAAATTCGATGTTCAACAGTTATGTGTCCAATGTATTGCCGGAACTCGGTGAAGAAAATATGCAGCAAGTCACGTTTCAGGAATACTTGAACCATCGGCTAAGCAATGAATTCCAAATCGAAAACCCTTACGAGCAATTGGAGTACGTATTGACAGCTTTGGATGCTCCATCATACAAGCAAAGAGTTGCCGGCATCCGTTTCAAAGCATCCACACCATTTTTCGAAGCAATTGAATCGTATAGAAAAGCACTAGAAACATCGGGTATGTTGTTCAAAGACATTCGATTCCGAGGAAAACCGATCGTGACAGGAGAAGAAATTGCGAACAGATTTTATAGCAGCGACACTTCACTCCGCTTCCATAACCGACTTGAAAGACTAAGGAATTGGCTATTGAAAAAAATAAATGAAACACAGAAAACCGAAAGAACAGAACCATGGGTTGAGGAAGAAATCGAGCTGCTTAGCAATGAAGCGTACAATAATGCCCATAAGTACTTAGCGAAAAAGAATGGCTTTCAAAGAGAATCAATTGCCGATTATGAGATGGAGCCCGATGCACTTGCCCGCTTAATTGTCCAGCAGAAGCTGAAACCGTTGCGCAAACGGATCCGCACGTACCGTTTCATTGACATGAAAGGAATTTATAAGCAGCTTTTCACGAACCCACTTCACATCAAACAGTGGCTAAATGAAGAGCCACCAACGGAGTGGCCTAACATTTGTCAAATCATGCTTGACGAGATCAATAACGGCAAGCTTCTATATGAAGATGCCACGCCATATTTGCTGCTAAACGAGCTCATTCAGGGCTTCCAAACGAATCGGACAATCAAACATATCGTTGTTGACGAGGCGCAAGATTATTCACCATTTCAATTCGAATATTTAAGGCGACTTTTCCCCGCTGCCAAGATGACTGTGTTAGGGGACTTTAACCAAGCAATTTTCGCACATGCTAATGAACAGGTCGATTTTCAAACATTAACCGGCCTGTACGGACCAGAACAAACCGAGGTCATCAACCTATCAAGGAGTTATCGTTCCACGAAACCGATTATCGAATTCACAAGACGATTAATGCCAAATGGCGACCAGATCATTCCGTTCGATCGCGATGGGGATCTTCCTGTTTTGACCCGGTTGGAAAGTTATGCAGAACTGCATCTTGTTATTTCCTCCAAAGTTGATGAGCTGCGGGGTCTTGGCTGCAATACGATTGCAATCATTTGCAAATCTGCGGAGGAAAGCAAACGAGCTTACGAGGCGTTATCCAATATAAATGACCTTAAGCATGTAAAAAACGGGTCAATGGAATATGAACAAGGGGTCGTTGTTATCCCATCCTATTTATCGAAAGGGATTGAGTTTGACGCCGTGATCATATACGATGCATCAGAGATAGTATATGGCGATGAAAGCCTCCGTAGAATTTTCTACACCGTCTGTACAAGAGCCATGCATTATTTGCAATTGTACAGCGTCGGAGAGCCAACCCGATTATTGCAAACCGTTTCCAATGATCAATTCATTATGGCATAAAGTATTCAGCCGGCACTTGTCATTCACAGTGCCGGCTTTTATGTAGCCATTTAACTTATAATAGTTCCCTCGCTAACAATCGATACACATCCAAACGCTTTTCTTGCGAATGAGGAATGCTAATGATCATCGCTTCGTCAAAACCGTATTGCTCTTGTTCTTGCTGTAGCAACTCCGCAATTTCTTTTGCATCCCCGACTAAATGAATTTTGCGATTTTCTTCAATTGTCATGCGATCCATTTCTGTCAGTGGATAGTTACTTGCCTCTTCAGGCGTCATAATTGTTGCCAGCTTGCCTTGCATAAAATGCAAACGCCAAATATCTTGAGGTTTTGCTTCATATTCCGCCTCTTCTCTCGTTTCCGCAGTTGTTACCATGTACGTTACATTAATTTCTGGCTTCTCCATAAAAACGGAAGGCTTAAAGTTCTTTTTGTAAGCATCGAAAATATGTTTCGACATTTGTCCATTGAAAAACTGGGCAAACGAATAACCAACACCTCTTAATCCAGCTTGTATCGCGCTGTTGCCAGTCGAACCTAATAACCAAGCTTCCGGCAATACGACATTAGATGGCGTAGCGACCATCTGACGATATAAATCATCTGTCGGCACTTCATCATTGATCAACTGCAAAGCTGTATCAAATTTCTCATATAGGTTATCCAATAATGGCCGCCGTCCCTCAGACAATGCATAAATGGCGCGCTGATCCCCTCCAGGTGCTCTTCCAACACCAAAATCAATCCGACCCGGAGAAAAGGCGCTTAATGTTTTAAATACCTCCGCCAACTTTAATGGTGAGTAATGCATCATCATCACGCCGCCGGTGCCAATCCGAATGTTTTTCGTCTTCGCAGCTAAATGTGCTGCCACGATTTCAGGGGCTGAACTTGCAATGCCGTCTGTTCCGTGATGCTCCGCCATCCACATGCGGTGATAGCCTAACTTCTCGCCTAAAACCGCCAATTCTTCCGCCTTTTTCAAAGCATCAACTGCATTATTCCCTTTTGTGATCGGAGCTTGATCTAATATACTTATTCTCATTTTTATTCCTTCCAATCGTTTTAGTCTGCTTAAACAGTATTTACTATTGCATCTTCACCAAATAGGATGGAACTTCTCTAAACGTTAGCTCAACTAACTTTGCGTAACGCTATCCTCTTTTCGCAATCGGCATCATAACAGTTCTTTGCCAGCATTGTAGTCTTAAATGACACAACATTTCCGAGTAAAGACGTTGCGTCATCTAATAGTTCCTCAATCAATAGTTCACCTTAAAGTATGATGAAATGATTAATATGCTAACCATATCCTTCGACTCTTTTCACTTCAAGCGTTATGTTCAATTAAAAACATCCAATTTATAAAATTGTTTCCGCAAGCAGCTTATATGATTTTTTCTTCGCCTCAAAATCAAAGATATTCGTAATAATCATAAATTCATCCGTCTTATAAAGATCTTGCAATCTCTTCAGTTGCCGCTTCACAGTTTCAGGGGTACCTATGATGCAACGATCACGGTTCGCTTTGATCCTATCCAATTCACTTGCGGTTAATGACTTTTTACGCACTTGTTCCAATGAAGGCACTTTTGTTCCAAGTCCCTTTCCTACGTTCAATAGCCATTGATCTTGCGTTAATGCCAATTCTTCCGCTTCCTCCTCCGTTTCCGCACAAACGACAAAAATGCAAACGATCGATTCGGCTTTTTCCATACCAAACGACGGTACAAAATTTTCATAATACGTTTTCAACGCAGCTACACCATTTTTCGGATTAATAAAATGGCCGAATACAAACCCAAGCCCTAATTCTGCTGCATTTTTTGCTCCTTGCTCAGATAAGCCCAATACCCAAAGAGGCGGCACTTGCTCAATTCGAGGTCCGGCTTTTACCAATCTAAATTTATGATGAGACGGCAATGAATTATGTAAAAAGCCTTGTAAATCGGATAACTGTCTTGGGAAATGTTGAAGGCTTTTATACTGATCGTCTGTCAATGCCGATCTTGTTAATTGAGAGCCTCCGGGAGAACGCCCTACACCTATATCGATGCGATTCGGAAAGAAACCGGCCATCGTCTTTGCATTTTCCGCAATTTTGTACGGGCTATATTGGGGCAATAGAATGCCACCAGACCCAACACGTATCCGAGATGTAACAGAAGCAATTCGTGTCATCATAATTTCAGGTGAAGTGCTAACAAGCCCACTCGTATTATGATGTTCCGCCACCCAATACCGATGGTAGCCAAGCTGCTCAGTCCATTTTGCCAATTCTAATGTATGCTCCAATGTTTTCTCCGGACGATCGCCAATCGAAACAGGGGCTTGGTCTAACACACTTAACCTCATGTGCATCCGCTCCTTTCTTCCAGTCTAAACGGCATGATCAGCTTTCAACAACAAAACAGCTTATAGCAAAAATATAAGTATTTATTGATCAATTTTTCCTTTATGATAATACTATTATTATATTTAAATTGGAGAATCAGTTATGAAAGAAGCGAATCGAACAAAAGGGTTATTGTTAGTAATAACGGGGGCGATCTTTTGGGGTGTTGGCGGGACGGTTGCTCAAAAGCTCTTCCAGCAGTATGCAATCAATGTTAATTGGCTTGTGACGACACGCTTGCTCATAGCGGGCTTTTTACTGTTAACGGTTCAATTTTTGCTGAAAGACCGGTCGCAAATTATTGACGTATGGAAAAAGAAAAGCTCAGCTGTTCAACTAATCATCTTTGGACTGCTCGGTATGCTCGCGGTCCAATACACTTATATGGCATCCATTCGGCATGGCAATGCCGCTGTTGCGACGCTTTTACAATACCTTGCCCCTGTCCTCATTATCCTCTATATGATTTTACGAAAACAAACAGTTCTTTCGAGGCAAGATATCATTACGGTTTTGCTATCTTTATGCGGTTGCTTTTTCTTACTAACGAATGGATCTCTCTCTGAGCTTTCTGTTCCAGCACCCGCTATCGTTTGGGGAGTTCTCTCTGCCGTTGCACTAGCTTTTTATACTTTATATGCTGTTCCTCTTCTATCCCAATACGATTCTCTCGTTATCGTTGGATGGGCGATGATTATCGGAGGATTTGCACTCAGTTTTATCCACCCGCCATGGCATATGGATTTTACAAGATTACCGATTGGCGCTTATGCAAACTTAGGGTTTGTCATTATTTTCGGAACGATGCTTGCGTTCTTTTTCTATATAGAAAGCTTACAAAGTCTTTCACCTAAAGAAACGAGCCTGCTTAGTAGCTTAGAGCCTTTAGCAGCGGTAATGACAACAGTCTTTTGGTTACATGAGCCTTTTGGATTTATGCAATGGATTGGCACTGCCTGCATCATTGGCATGATTTTATTAATGGCGTTAACCAAAAAGACACCTAGCGTGGAATGAATTGAACTGTATTTATTCAAAAAACTCCATATGCGTTTTTTCTTTTTGATAGTACTCTAAACGATCTTGCAAAGTCCCCGTATGGAATTCAAATTTATGGCCGTCCAAATCAGTAAAGTATATCGATTTTTTGTCTTTTTCATCCCTTGGGCGACCGGATAAAATTGCAACGTTTAACGATTGAAGTTTGTCATATACTTCATCAAACTCCGCTTCATCAATCGAAAAAGCGATATGTGTATAGGACTGGCTTATTTCATTGCGAGGAATGTCCTTTTCTTCATTAAGGGCAAGCCACATGCCATGCAGATCGAAATAAGCAGTCGTCCTGCCTTTCACTAACAATTTCGCTTCAAAAACATCCTCATAAAAACGAATCGATTTCTCTAAATTAGAGACTGAAAATAAAAAGTGATTAAGTCCTTTAATCATGACCTTCCCTCCACCCTTTCGTAAAGAAGTAAAATCGTTTTTAGTATAGCATCTCAGTTCGAACAGTAAAAAGGTGATCCGTAAAGAGACAGGTCACCTTTTTCTTTTAAAGCGATTTTCGCTTCCTAAGTATGAACATCATAATGGTAATCATTGTAAATGCAATAAGCGCTAAAAAAGGAATTGTGATAAACCCCAAATAGTTAATGTATTGCCCTGAACATGGAACCCCACTTGTACAAACACTGAACTCCTGTAGCGTAGGCAGCTTTTGCAATGCATAATGATAAGTTGAAACAATCATGCCGATGATCGACAATGGCAGCACATACTTATAAATAGCACGATCATTCCGATAAAAAGCTATTCCTAACAAAACAGCAAGCGGGTACATTAAAATACGCTGATACCAGCAAAGAGTACACGGGATAAACCCCATTCGTTCACTAAAAAACAAGCTTCCCGCAACAGCAATAATGGCTGTGATCCATGAAAACAAAAGAGGTTTATTCACCACTTGCCTCTTCCACTCTTTCCAGGAAATCATTCATCGTGCCTCCGTCAAATAGCTTCCCGTTAATATAGATGGATGGCGTTGAAGAAATCCCTAAACTCTTTGCAGTACTCATATCTTTCTTTAAAGCATCTTTCCCTTTTCCATCGCGATATGCGGTCATTACTTGCTCCGTCTCTTCAGGACTTGCTACTTCAGAAAGCACTGTCTCCATCAATTCATCTGTGAAAATGTTCATCTCCCCCGATTTTGTCGTTTGGTTTGCAAACAGCAAATGGTGGAAATCCCAAAATACTTCATTGCCAAGCTGCTCGTAAACCGTTTCAGCAAATTGTGCTGCCGATGTTGAATCCGGGCCCATAAACGCATAGTTCATAAAATAAAATTTCGCTTTTCCGCTAGTTATCAATTCTTCCTGAATCATCGGAAGAAGATTATCATTAAACTCTTTGCAGTGAGGGCATTTATAATCTCCAAATTCAACAATCTCGACAGGTGCAGAAGCCTCTCCTAAAAACGGTTGCCCCTCATAGTCCATGACGGCCGATTCTTTTTCAGTATCTACTAACACGATCATACCGATGATACAAACAGCGATTATGCCAATAAACCAAAATAATTTCTTTGACAAAATAACCTCTCCTAACTTCAAACTACAAAGTGTAGTGTAATGATGTAAAAAATTTACGCAAGTGCGTAAATAAATAGACTACAAATGAAACAAAAAATAAGAATGGATATCGTTAAATTTTTATACGATAGTTTAGGGAATTTCGATTCTCCGCCATTGACTGGGTTTAAAATGTATGCAATTCGATAATTTACTGACGTAGCTGAAAAGGATACATACGTAAACGGCATTTTTTCATGCTGCCCTAATTTTAACATCTTCAACAGAGCACTACCCAAGTTGACAGACGTTCCTTGTTGCCGAATCGCAAACTCGTCCGCCAATACTTCAGTTATTACTTTATAATGTTCATGAAACCATTTTTGGATAGGAAGATACCACATTATCGAAGAGCTTAAAGATAGTATAAAGACTTTTAGCGGATCACGATTTTCTTTATGGTACATTTCATGAGCCATTACGGCATTCAACTCTTCACGATCCAAGAAATGAATCAAGCCTGTTGTGATTATTATTTTCGGCTGGATAAAACCGACCGTAAATGCCATTGGAACGGGATGTGAAAGAACAACGATCTCGTCTTTCTCGTTGCCATATTGCTCATTGAATTCCTTTGACAGCTTACTCTCTTTATATTGCTGTAAACGCCTTTTCATCTTCGACATTTGAAACCATTGTGCACCAATTTTCCAAAGTGAAAATGACAATGTAAAGAAAACAAGGCCGTCGAGTATATATTTCATCGAAGATAGACCAATTGTTTTCAACCAGCTATGACAAACGGAAATCAAGTTGAATTTCATATCGCAACCTGCAACCATGGACGTTGCATAGAGTCCCATTTGCAGCAAAATGATACTTGTTATAGCAAGTGACATGACAAAAATAAAAGATGAGTGACGTTTCGACATACGTTACAATCCTTTTTTCAATTGTTGAATTTTATGCTCTAATTTTGCAACGAGATCATCATCAGCCTCTTCAAGCGCGTCCAACATATGACTAACGACAACATTTCCGAATTCATCCATCAGCTCATTTGTCATTTCCTTCGACTGCTTATTCAGAAACTCAACTCTCGATTGTACTGGTCTAAATAAAGACGATCGGCCCTCTGTCCTTTTTTGAAGAACGCCCTTTTCAACTAACCGATTCATAACTGTCATCACCGTATTGAAATTCGTTAATTTCTCCTGCTCAAGAACTTGCTGCACCTCTCTAATCGTCAGCTCGCCGGAAGACGCCCATAATATGTCCATCACTTTCGCTTCAAGCGGTCCAAAAAAACGTGTCAATCCGCTCTCATCCAGTTTAAAACTTCGAACTCTCAATATGTATCACCCCACACTACGAATTGTAGTGTATATTAGAATATGATGCAATAAAAAATCATCCATATTAAGCAAATAGAGTCGATTAAGCACTCTTGGCCTGATGCAACGTGCAGCTTGAACGTTTGGTACACTAGATTTGGCAAGAGACGATAACAGCTTAATAGGGTAGGCAAAATAAACACGAACGATGAAATTTCCTTTACTACTGAAGAAATTGCCCAACGATTAAAGGTATCCAAACTAAACCGTTTATGATTGGATCAAAAGGAGAATTGCAATCCGATTCACTCAAAAAGGAAATGAATGCGTAAGGCGGTTATGATTTATCCAAGTCTGGGCAAATCATTTACAAAACTCAATAATTCCAATGAAAACGATGCACAGAAAACACATATATAATCATATATCGCCGCTAAAACGATCTTATTTTCATAGAAAAAAACGCTTCCATTGTGGCGGTTTTTTAAAACTGAGTTGCACATTTATTCATCGAGTTATCGACCGTTTTATGGACGACACCTTTATCTAAATACAAAATACGATCCGCTAGCTTTTCAGCTTCCGTCATATCATGCGTAACGATAATGAATGGGATTTTCCATAGTGCATGAATTCTTAATAGCTCGTTTTGGCATTCCAGCCGGGTTTCCCGATCAAGGGCGGATAATGGTTCATCCAATAACAAAACAGACGGTTCTGTTGCGAGCGCTCGCGCTAATGCAACCCGCTGCTTTTCTCCCCCCGAAATTTGATGGGGATATTTCTGCTTCAAATGTTCAATTCCCAACACCTGAATCATTTCTTGAATTAATCCTGCAGCCTTTTGATCGGATTTCTTCACGCCGTAACCGATGTTCTTTTCAACCGTCATATGTGGAAATAAAGCATAATCCTGAAATAAATATCCTACATTTCGTCTTTGCGGAGGTAGAGGCTTTTTTCCAGTACTCCAATACGTCTGCCCATTTAACGTTATGGAGCCGTCATCGATCTGTGTTAATCCTGCAACGGCATTTAAAATCGTTGTTTTTCCCGAACCCGAAGGCCCTACAAGGACAAATATTTCATTTTCCACTTGGAAGGAAACGTCCAATAAAAAATGGGATAACCTCTTCTTCAGCTGAACGTTTAACATTTGCTCACCTTCTTATACGTGTTCGTTTTTAAAACGTTGCAAGCTTCTTCGGCTCCACCAATTCAGCCACATAATTGTGCTGAATCCAAGTGCTACAATAATGACTACCCAAAACGTAGCTTTCTCCATTTGACCTGATTCGACCGCAAAATAGATCGCCATCGGTATCGTATCCGTCTTCCCAGGAATATACCCCGCCAACATTAGCGTTGCTCCGAACTCACCGAGACCTCTTGCGAAGGAAAGAACCAACCCTGCAAGAAGTCCTGGCCAGGCAAGCGGAAACGAAACCGTCCAAAACACCCGCCACTCAGAGGATCCCATCGTTCTCGCAGCATTTTCCAATCGGCTATCCAAATTTTCAAAGGCAGCGCTTGCGCTTTGATACATTAACGGAAACGAAACTACAACAGATGCGATTACCGCACCAATCCATGTGAAAACGATTTGCAAATCAAACCATTCCAATAAAAAACTGCCGATCCACCCTTTTTTTCCGAAAAGAATAAGCAATCCGAAACCAACAACTGTCGGAGGAAGCACAAGCGGAAGCAAAAATAAAGATTCAATAATGCTTTTCCCGAAAAACCGCTTTTTGGCAAATACATATGCAAAGTAAACCCCTGCAAGAAAAACAATGACAGTCGAGATACCCGCTACTTTCAATGATAATAATAAAGGTGTGTAGTCGGTTGTGTTCACGCGTATCCTCCTATCAATCCACGGATCCGTATTTCTTACTTAAAGCCATATTTCTTTAATATTTCTTTCCCTTTATCGCTCGTCAAGTACGCTATAAAGGCTTTCGCCTCTTCTAAGTGTTTCGATTCAGACACAACTGCTATAGGATACACAATTGCCTCATGCCATTCAGGTTTCGCCGTCGCAAGTACTTTTACATCATCTGAAATTTTTGCATCACTCGAATAGACGATGCCTAAATCGACATTCCCCATCTCGACATGGGTTAACACTTGGCGTACATCCGATCCTAACACAAGCTTGGTTTGAAGAGGATCCCACAAATCCAAATGCTCTAATACTTCTTTTGTATAGCGGCCTACCGGCACGCTTTCAGGCTCTCCAATTGCAAAATGCCCAATCGCGGATGGGTCAATCTCTTCAAATGAAGCTACCGATGTATCTGTATCCTTATTCGCAATAAGCACCAATTGATTTTCTGCAAAATCAACACGCGTCTCATCTACAATTAGCTTTTTGTCTTGTAAAGTATCCATATCTTTTTTACTTGCGGATAAGAAAATATCTGATGGGGCTCCGTTTTCAATTTGCTGCACTAATTTTCCGGAGCTGCCAAAGTTGAACGTTAACGTAATATGCGCATTTTCACTTTCAAAACCTGCTTTTAAATCGTTCAATGTATCAGTCAAACTAGCCGCTGCAGAAATCATCAGCTCTACATTATTTTCATCTACAGTGGATTTTGTTGCCGATTGTTTGGCTATTAATCCACTCTCTTTTGCTTCGTTGCTGCTTGTACAACCATACGGAATGAATATTATGCATAATAGGAGAAAGAGATAGGCGATTTTTTTCATGTTTTCTCCACCCCTCTCATTTGTTATAACGAAATAGATCTATTATAACTACTTATATGCAATTATAGAGAGAGCATAAAAGAGGGTCAACTTACGTCCATACAACAAAGCATTGGAAACAAGTAAAAACAATCCATTTCCCTTGGTTGGGAGAAGGATTGTTTCAATATTTATAAAGCATTAAATAAAGGAAAACCCTAATTTCTCATCTACTATACAGCTGTATAGTTCCTATACTCTTAACGAGCCGCGAAATCCTCTGGATGAATAGTAAGATGAAGCGCCGTTGTGATAGACGAAGACTTGCCCGTAGCGGTAATCACAAAAAATGGCCCCGCCAAGCTCTCTAATAGCAGGAGGTGTTTGCACCCAGCTCGATGTTTTCAAGTCGACATTTTCAAGTTGCTGTAATGCACGATATTGTTCTTCCGTCAATAATTCGATCCCCATAGCCGTTGCCATATCGATTACACTGTTTTCTGGCTTATGATTTTTCCTTGATTCCAATGCTTCGCGATCGTAGCAAACGCTTCTGCGTCCTTTAGGAGTTTCAGGAGAGCAATCATAGAAAATAAATTCGTCCTTTTGTTCGTCATATCCAACAACGTCCGGTTCTCCACCCGTCGTTTCCATTTCATTGAGAGACCATAGTTTCTCATCTTGCTCGTCCAACTTCGCTTGAACTTTTTCCCATTCAAGCCCTTCGTGACGGTGCATGTTCTTCTCAAAGCGGGCTTTCAATGTTTCAAGCAATTCTTCACGTTGCTCCATAGATAGCTCTTTTTTAACAGTTGCCATACGTTCATTTCCTCCCCGTTTCCGGCATAAACTTATATTACTTTTACCATAAGAAATTCTTTTAGACAAATCCTTTCCTAATAGTACAAAATGCAAATTAGTAACCGAACTAATCAACTGATTTACAAAATGAATTCTAATAGACTATTTTAAATTCCTTAGCTTACAAAAACTCATCATCATGAATTGCCCCAACCAATATTTTCTCTTGCGTTGACACAACCCCATAAAGCCGTTTCAAGGACAAGGCAATTCACTTTATTTTCACGTTTTACTTGCAATTGTATCGGATTACATGTAAAGTCTTATATAATTTAATATATTAACTTATTTCGCAAGTATTGAAGTAAGGATAGAGGCGCAAAGACCATCAGTACACAATCAGAGGATAATGAGATCCTATGAAGATTGTGGAAAGGGGAATTTGCCGAAGTGGAGAGATTCTCATTTATCTCGAAGCTGGTTCTGGGTTGAATAAGTCCAGGATTGTCATATAGGAAACTATATGGAGGGCTATCTTATGCAAAGAAATAATTTATTTTATTATTTCAAGCAACAACGATCCCTCGTTGTTGCTTTTTGTTTTCTTTTTTGCAATTGCCCTTCTCCCTCTATTTTATTTTCCAAAATAAAAGACAGGATGTGGAGAAACAATGAATTTCGGACAAATCGTAACAGCAATGGTAACTCCATTTGATGAAAATGGTGAAATTGATTTTGCAGCAACACGAAACTTGATTAATCATCTAATTTCCAATGGATCTGATGGATTGGTTGTAGCAGGGACGACAGGAGAATCCCCTACGTTGTCAAACGAAGAAAAAGTCAAATTGTTCAGGTTTACAGTTGAAGTGGTGAACGGTAGAGTTCCGGTCATTGCGGGAACAGGTTCGAATAACACACGTGAATCGGTTGAGCTCACAATGCTTGCTGAGGATGTTGGTGTTGATGGCATCATGCTTGTTGTGCCATATTATAACAAGCCAAGCCAGGTAGGCATGTACGCACATTTTAAAACGATTGCATCAGCCACTTCCTTACCGATTATGCTGTACAATATCCCTGGGCGTAGCGTCGTAAACATGTCCGTTGAAACAATCGTCCGCCTTTCTGAAATACCAAATATCGTTGCAATCAAAGAAGCAAGCGGCGATTTGGATGCTATGGCGGAAATCATTGAACAAACGCCAGAAGGTTTTTCCTTATATAGCGGAGACGACGGTCTGACCCTCCCGATATTGTCCATCGGTGGAACAGGGGTCGTTTCAGTCGCAGCCCATATTATTGGAAACGAAATGCAAACGATGATCGGGAAATTCAAGAGAGGCAATGCTCGAGCTGCCGCCAACGATCACCGTAAACTGCTTCCGATTATGAAAGCCCTTTTTGCTGTTCCGAATCCTTCCGCTGTAAAAACGGCATTAAATCTGAAAGGAATTCCCGTCGGTGGTGTCCGTTTGCCGATGATTCCGTTGAACGATGAACAGCTGCACTCACTGCAAAGCACATTATCCCTGCATGCTGAAGTAAAGATTTGATATAGATTCATTCGCTAACATAAAATAGAACCTGCGAAATTGCTCGCAGGTTCTATTTTCATTCATTGAAATGCTTCATGTAACTACCACCTTGCTATCCACTCATTACGCTAATAACCGTTTTGATTACCACCAAAATGGCAGCAAGGCAAATGTTGCAATGGATCCTAATGCAATGCCAATGGCGAAGGCAGCACCTCGGCCAAATCCAAATCCATATCCAAAACCGCCCAAGTCCCTCCGACGACCTATTGGTTGCAAATAGACCTTATTATTTCTAACACCTTGAATGATCCCCCTATGCACCCTTCCATCGTGGGTCCCAATAACTACTGCTCTTCCGACATGCCGTGTACATAAGTCGTGGTAACGTTGGATTGACATCGTGTTGTCACCTCATTTCAATTGAACATACAACATCTTATGTATGAAATGGTGTTTCATAGAGGACAAACATACTAAAGCGGTGCGAAAAAGAAATCGAATGAGGACGAAAATTGGGAGAATGTCCAGTACACGAAAATTTTTACTACATAATATAAAAGCAGTAGATTCATTGGAGGTGTTGATGAATGTCAAAAGTTGAGTCTGTTCCTGAAGGCGGCTATGGCTCAGGGTTTACATTAATTGTTGTATTGTTCATTCTTTTAATTATCGTTGGAGCTTCTTATTTAGGCGGAGGATATGGATACGGATATGGTGGATACTGTTAATACACTTAATTGAATTTGATAAGATCGGCAAATGGGGCTGTCCAGAAAGTCAGTGAAAACTGATTTTCTGTGATAGTCCCTTTCTGGTTGGAGAATAAATGGGGAACCCCTGACAACCGTCGCTTTCCGTTCCAGGCGCAC